>NZ_BAABJZ010000101.1:0-105826 GCF_039543565.1 Ferrimonas pelagia
TATGGCCTTCGGCCAACAGTCTTATGGCGGTCAATCGTCTTGCTTCATCCTTGTCCTTGGTTTTATGTAGCTTTTTGATGATCCGGCGTCGCTCAGAACGGTCTGGCAGTGTTAGCATCATTGGGCTTGGCTTCCTTGTCGGCCTGGTTGGTTTGGCGATTGATCAGATCGCACTTTGGAAGCCGAGTTCCCTCCAAATCTGAGAACTCAGTGATCTACATTTCGGAACAGTTATTTAGGTCCGCTCTTTTTTTGCTTAATCGAAGTTGATGAACACCGGATTGGACACCATCACCAGACGACCATCGCTGTCACGCAGGTTAGCTCGCACCCAGCTGCGCTCACCATCACTGGTGTAGGACATTTGGTGCTGCGACTCGGATTGGTTGACCTGAAGTTCACCATGCTCGATGGTCAGCCCGCTTGAGGTGATCAGCTCCAGCGACAACCCCTCAGCCTGCTCGGTGATGAAGGTTAACTCAATACGATCGCCTTGGTTTGCGGTAAGGGTATCGCCCATAAAGCCCGACTGATTGCCGTTTCGGGCCTCAATATCGATAAGGCGGCCGGGCTCCAGTGCCAGATCCAGATAGATTCGACCGACTCGTACCGCGTCGAGGATGTCCGCCTGTGACAGACTGTCAGCCTTCACTACTGTGACAGGCGCGAAGCGATATTTGGGATCGCCGTAGTCGACATCGGGCTCGTGATTGTCGCTGCCGCCAATGCCAATAATGCGGTAGCCCTGTTCCAGCTTCTGTTCCCAAAACGGAATACCGCTGAGGGGGTGGTCAAACGTCTCGTGCAGCAGGTATTGCGGGGTGTTGACGATCTCAATTGCATCCACCCGGCTGTAGTCGTTACCCGGGGGATTCCAACCGCAGCCCATGCATTCCGCCCCGGTTGGTCGGCCAGGGTGGTTAATGGAGATCAGGGCGTTTTGATCTTCAACCTGCTGATACAGGTGGGATAGGGTGGGTAAGCGGTTGGATCCCAGCTGGAAGTCGGTTGGCTGGTTGGCTGAGAACACGTTAGCGTGGCCGTTAAAGGTGGTCACCTCACGACCGGCGATGACGGCAATGGTGTCATAGTAGGGGGCTAACTCGCGCAGGGTTGCTTGGTGCGTCAAGGTGTTGTGGTCGGTTACCGAGACAAAGTCGAGGCCGGCTTCCAGTGCTGCATCCAGAGTTTTGTGGACTGGGCAAGGCACTTTGTTCCCAGCAAGGCTGGTGCAGCTGCCGTCGCTGTGACCGGTGTGGGCGTGAAAATCACCTCGGTACCAGCCGCGTTCTGTGCTGATGGGAGTATGAAACTCGGTACTGTTGCCGCGGTTTTCTGAGTTGATCAGCGTAATTTCTGCACGAAAGTCGGTTTCTACGCCGATGCTGACGTTAGGCAAACCGAGGATTAGGTGCCAGGTGCCATGCAGGATAGGACCCGGGCGGTAGGAGGGGGTGGCATCAAACTGGGAGATATAGAACTCGGTTTTATTGCCGCCACTCCAACCCCGAAAACCGAACGGATCGTACATGCCCAGATCAATCACCGTGTTGTCGTCTTGGCCATCGTGGCTCACTTTGACGTAGATCGCCTCGGTGCCGGCCGGCACCTCAAAGGGCACTTCGCGATAGGTATTGTGGTCGGCATGGGTCAGGGTGCCGGTCAGTATCATAGGTTCTGCCTGAGCCAGTCCAGTGGCCAGCATCAGGCCTAAAAGCCAGTTTTTCATGTCAGTATCTCTCGTAGCAAAAAGCCCGGTGACTCACCGGGCTTGGAAATAGTGGTTCGATTTAGAACTGGTACATCAGGCTGAAGCGGACATTGCGGCCAAACAGCGGACGTCCCAAGAAGTACTCAAGGTCAGGGTTACCGACCGCGGTACCGCCACGCGGGTTACCTTCACTCAGTGCCAGTGTGTTGGTCAGGTTGTACAGGCTGGCGGATAAAGTCAGGTTTTCGCTAAAGTGGTAGAAAGCATTGGCGTTCAGCAGGAAGTAGTCGTCCAGTTCCACCAGGTTGGCTGCATCCTCGTAGCGGGTACCGAAGTACTGGCCGTCGAGGTTGATGCGCATGTCGCCGTTCATCAGTGTGATCGCCGGAACCAGGCGAGCCATGGTGTTGGGTGCGCGGCGCATCTGGTTGCCGTCGAAGTCGTGCTCAATGCCGTTTTCGTCGGTGTAGGTCCAACCTTTGTACTGTTGATCCTGCAGGGTGGTGATCAGCTTGATGTCGAACCAGTCGGTCGGGATCCAGGTGGCTTCCAGTTCAAGACCTAGGGTCTCAGCGTTGTAGCTGTCCTCGATGGGGTCCGGGTCAAAGCTGCCGTCTGGCAATTGCGCCCAGCTGGAGAAAGGTACGTCTTTGAAGTTGGTATGGAAGATAGTGGCGTACAGACTGAAGTCATTGCTATTGAGCTTGTAACCCACTTCGGCCTGGTCGGTGTACTGGATTGGTGTATCGTCATTGCCATCCGCAGTGGACGGTAATTGGAACGCACTGGTGTAGCGGGCAAAGAGGCCCTGGTTACGGTTGAACTGGTAGTTCAGGCCCGCTGTCCAGCCCAGACCGTCGGAGTCTTGCTGGAAGGTGTTCCAGTTGCTGCCGCCCCAAAGTACGTTGCTGGCGGCCATGTGCTCGTCACTGAGATCGAGGCTGATGCGCTCTTGCTGACGGACATTACGGGTCTGGGTTTCATAGCGCATACCCAGGTCCAGGCGCACCTGCTCGGTGATCTGCCATTCGTCAGAGCCGTACAGCGCGATGTGGGTATTGTCGTAGTCTTCGTTAACGTACTGGCCACCGTAGTTGTAGACGCCGTTCTCAGTCATTGAGAGCAGCTCATTACCGGCACCATCCACGGCAACCACGTTTAGGAAGTCAGCATTGCCTTTGACGTCCAGGATCACGTCGTTCCAGACGCGGAAGAAGTCGCCGCGCAGATCTGCCATGTACAGGCCAAATGCGACGTCGTGGGTACCAAATGCGGTGTCAAACGAGTTGGAAAACTGGAAGTCGGATACGAACTCTTCAACATTGGATGCCACGTGTTGGGCACGGCCCATTGCAGCCAGGCCGTTGCCGTTGCTCTGATCGGTGAAAGAGCTGCCGTCGTTGTAGCGCAGCTCCAGATCAATCCCCGGTGGCACGGCAGCTCCGAACATGTTGAGGACGTCGGAGCCGTCGAATATGGCGTCTAGCCAGATGTTATCGCGGGTCATGCCACTGTCACGGTAGCGACCTTTAGCCGTGAACTGCCAACCGTTGGCCAGTTCCTGTTCGAAGTTCAGGGTCAAGGCCACCATGTCGGTACTGATCCCGCGTTTACCGTCGTACAGGTCGTCTTGAACCCCGTTTGGCGTGCGGAAGATCTGACGGGAGTTGGCTAGGCCGCGGTGAGTGTCCTTGAGCGGATCAAAGCCGTTAATCTCATGCAGGTTGCCATCGGCATCTTTAGTAAATGGGACACCCAGGTAGAAGCTGTTGCGGTCATTCAGATATTTCACACCGACATCGAAGCGACCGTCATGCCAGTTTTTGCTTAGGGTTGCACGGAACTGACCGCCTTGGTTGGCTTTGAACTCAGTGTCGCGCAAACCGTCTTCAGACAGGTAGAAGCCACCGACGGCCAATGCCCAGTCGTTGCCCAGCTCAGAGCCCTGGAAGAAATCCACCCGGCGGGTACCGTAATCGGAACCACTGAGCTTGATGATGGTGCCTTCGTCGTCGCCTTTGCGGGTCATATAGTTGACGATGCCGCCTGGTGCATTGGCCCCGAAGATAGAGGCTGGACCACCGCGCACGACTTCAACGTGGCTGATGGTTTCGTCTAGGCGGAAGTATTGGTCGCCGGCTTGGTAGCCCAGGCGTGGATCGTGTACCACGGGTAGGCCGTCTTCATACCAACCGATGGAGTTGTCAGACGGAATGCCGCGGGCCTTAACCGCGGAGGAGGCGTTACCCCCAGCGGATTCGATAAAGAAACCTGGAACCGACTGCAGCAGGTCGGCAGCACTCAGTGGAGCAAAGTCACGGATCTCATTGGCACTGATGTCGGTCATCGAGTAGCTGATCTCGGACTTAGTGCGAGCGTTGCCGCTGGCACGGCCGGTAACAACCACACGCTCGATATCGGAAAGGGTATTTGGGGTCTGGCTGCTAATCTCTGCATTATTGGCAAAAACAGGCATGGAAAGCAGTGCCGAAATTGTCAAAGCGAGCGGCTTACGGATAGGGTTAGACATAGGGTTAGACATAGGTTTGTCCTGCGGTTTATTAGGCATTTTATATTTTTGTAGTTATTGCTTTGGCCCCAAAAGGCGAGCCAAAGGTTAGGTCTATAAGATGACAATTGCTTTTCTGCTTTAGCGATATTTGATGACGTTTTTTGTTTTTAAGTGGTGGAGGTGTGACCTGACAATTAAATGGCGTTCGCGCGGCTTTGGTTAGAAATGAGTCGGTCGTGCTTACTTAAATGTGAAAAGAAAAATAAGGGTGGCTGACACTTTTATCGGGCAGACTGGGCAGAGCGCTATCTGAGATCACTAGAATGGAAGTGAATAATTTTATTTTTTATACGGTTTTTGCGTTACCGTTACCCCAAATTAACTAAGGCACCCGTGTTATAAGGAGCAGCCGTTCATTGAGGTAAATCTGAGTCAGTGTTGGATAATCACAATCGTGAGTGCCGATGCTATGTTCTATTTTGGCGGTATTTAAAGACGTTCTTTATTTCAAGTGATGGAGTGTGAATGGACTGTAGCAAAGTGATTGTGTGGGATTTCGTTGAAACTTAAGCAGGCGCACTTACTTAAATGTGAAGTGGGAAAGAAGGATGACTCACACTTTTGGCGGGTAGACTGCGCAGCGCATTTATTTGAGGTCACGATAACGAAAGGAATTATCATATTTACCTGTGCCATATTGGCGATGACGTTACCCAGAATCAAGATACTAATGTTATACGGAGTAACCTTTATTGAGGTGAGTATGAGTCAATGCAGGCCAATCACAGTCATGGATGGCAATGTAATTCTCTGAATTAAAAACCATATCTGGCAGTATTTTATTTTGGTGGGGAGCACCAACTCTTAAAAAAAGGGAATGCTTTAAATAAGTGAAGCAATTAATTTGAATGCTATGGGATCATAGAAACTAAGTTTAAACCTCAGCAACGTGGATTTTGATGGGGTCGGTATTGGGGCTGCGAGCAGGTATAGATCTTTATGGAATATCCCAGCTCTCATCAAACACTCAAGCCTCTGTTGTTTCAACATAGTGCTTGAGGAAACATGATTTCTGGGCTTTGCCGTTGGCGTCGCAGCCAGATAGAGGTGCGCGCCCTGTGCCAAGTACTGATTGAGAATCTATGCGTTAGTCGATCCGCTCTTTCTGGTCGCGAAAGCAGGCCAGGTAGAGCCAACTTATGGTGCTTTGTTGCAAATAGGTATTAAAGTCTGGGCGGAAGAGCCAGTGCTGCTCCGGATCGCGGCAGCCAAGCAGCAACCAGGCGTCACTGGGTTGGTGGTCTTTGGCATGACGGTGGCGGGCCTGAAAAAAGCACATGTAGGAGTAATGTCGCTGCCAGCGCTAATCAACACCACGGGATTGGTGAGCTCATCCGGCGACTCGGCCCTAGGAGCTAAAATTACTCGGGATTTTGATATCCTTGATTTTCCGTCAATAAATGGCCTTGAGGGTAATTCATTGCGTTATCGGTGTCTGATTGCGATCCATTGAAGAGTGCTGATAATTGTTGGATTGCTCGCGTTTACTGTAAGGATAAGATCTTCGGGTTTTGCCATCGTGTAACGACTAACGCGGCCGTTCGCCCGAAGCGAACGGCCGCGTTCATCTTGCTAGATTTGAAATGCCATGCTTGGCTTAAAAGTCGTATCGCACGCCGACCTGCCAAGCGGACATGTCGTCTCCCGTAACAGGGCGACGACTGCGCTCGCTGTCCAGCAGTTCGTACGCGGTCCACATTTGCATGTTTTTGTTTAGGTTTCGCACGTATTCGACCTTGTACGATTGCACGTCGCCTGAAAGCTCACAATCGTTGATGCCGTAGCGCGCATGTACCTTGTTTGCGCCAGAACTCCAGCGGCCGTAGAGACCAGCGGTATAGCGCTTTTCGCCATTGCATTTGGTGACGCCGCCGATCTTGCTGCCTTCCTCGTTCTGAACAACGAGATTGCCCGAGGCATTGCCTGAGTACAGATCGAAGTCTGCTTCGGCCAAGTGGTAAAACGCTGACAGCGTGATCTGCTCGGTCACATCGACCCAACCGCGCAGACCGTACAGGTTTCCTTGCTGCTCACCTTGTGTGTCTGCCACCCAGGCTCCTTGCAGTTTTAGGGCGGCCAATGCGTATTGTCCGGCGATTTGATATTGGTCGACGCTGTCGCCATCTTGGCCTTCAAACTGTGCGGAAGCGGCGATCTGAAAGTTGTCTTTAGACAACACCCATTGCAGTAGATCGTCGTCACGGATGGCCCCCTGTCTCAAGGTATCGTTCGCGTCAGAGAAGTAGCCGCTGCGAACGTATTTATGGAACAGCAGGGTTTGCGAGCCGAAGGTAAAGAGGCCCATGCTGGTATCTAAACCGACATAGAGTTGGCGAAATCCGGGTCTGTCGTTTTGCTCGAAGTTGATCCCGTCGGAGCCAACCATGCCATATTCGATGACGGCAATGCCCTTTACCGTATCCGTGATCTCTGTTTCCGCTTTTGCACCGACACGACTTAAGAAATCACGGCCATTGACCGCATCAAGGTCGCGCCCCGCATCGACGTAGTCGACACCTAAACGTAATGAGCCATAAAAGGTGGTATCAACGTCTGCATGCGCATTAATGGCGACGCATGCCAGTATTGAGGTAAGGGCCACTTGCCGCACCAAGGTTGTTTTCATCTGCACTTCACTTCCTTATTGATGACGCTCCATAACCTCAGCGATCTATCCGTCTCTCTGTGGCGAACACGCCAAACGGATCGGTGTGGTCACTGAGTCCTGAGCAAGACAATATCGAGTTTGGCGGAGGCGGCAATTGACCTCGGTCATCAAAATATATCGGCGCAGCACCATTTGAAGTCACGACTTATCGTTCCATTGCCGCTTTTGTTAAGAGTGCTCCTTGGCTAGAGGGGGCCAGTGAGATAGGCGTCAAGCTGTATGAGATCTGTTGGTGCTTTGGGAGGCGAGAGTGTCGGGTTTGGCGATCACAATCATGGATATCTATGTAATTGGCTTTTCGTAGGGTAGGTTAGCCGCGCAGCGGCGTAACCTACCGGTTTTATGGTTTTGATACAGCACGATCCCACACAAGCAAAAACGGTGGCTTATGCTGCGGTAAGCCCCCTACGAAAGGGGCTGCTGTTGCGCTGACCGATTGAACTCACAGCACGGAGCAGCCGTTCATTGAGGTAAATCGAAGTCAATGCTGGACAATCACAATCATGGGTGTCTATGTAATTCTTTCCTTGGTAATTATATTGGTCGAATAGCGCACTCCACTATGTTGCGGAATTGCCCGCTGGCCAGCGCGAGAACATAATTGCAACGCACGACCATAATTCATGACGCTTACCTCACCATTTGAATAGAAAAAAGATCACTGTAAGCGAAGGAAGTAGTATTGGCGCGTATATCAACAGGCAAGGAAGTCAACAATGAAAACAAAAATCGCATTAGCAGTCGCTATTTTCTCCGCCAGCGTAGCTGCAGAGAGTGATGCTCACTACTTCTCTCAGGATCGCTTAAACACTGATTCCAATGTCTCCCTCTCCTATGTCGATTACTTTTCCATCTCAGGGGGTTATGAAGTGATGGAGGGCCTAAAAATTAATGCGTTCTATGATGATACTGTTGATGGGCGCTTCGGGGTAGGAGCAACCTGGGTAGGTGGTTCGTTTGGCAATCCCATCGAATCCATGGAAGGTGACTTAATATGGGGGATTGATGCGTACTACGCCAACTCTGGCGATAGCCAAAGCTTCATGGGAAGCCGTTTTAAATATGATGTGAATGAGGTTGTTGCTACTTTCGCCATGTCCGGCCAAGTGAACAGCGATCTTCGTGTTGGAGCCCATACAGGGATCGCTTATGCGAGCATCGATGTCAGCGCCTCCACGCCCGGCTTCCCATCAGTGTCTGAATCTGACAGCACTACCGGGTTCCTCCTTGGCGCGGATGCACAATATTTCTTCCAGGACAGAGCATACGCCTTGGTGTCTGCTGAGTTTGTGTTCGGCGACGCAGATAGCTACATCATAACACCTGGTGCAGGATACCAACTGGATCGTTTTGACCTTGCTGCTGGTTTCTATTTTTTAAAGACCACCTTTGCCGGCGACAGTTTTACTGATAATGGATTAACCCTAAGCGCTAAGTTCTTCTTCTAACGACAGAGCCTGCAACTTCCGGTTGCAGGCTTTTTGTAGTGCTCCCTCGGCGAAGTACACCATCTGCGCGAACGCCCGCTCCTGGCGCCGAACCAGTCAGACGCCTCAACCAATATGCTTCTTTTGTACAGAGGTTGAGTTTCGCGTGTGTCACGCAAAAAGCCCCTCTCGGGGCTTTTGATGCATCGATGAAGTCGGATCCTCAATACAGATCTTTGTGGTAGCGGCCCGCTTGCATCAACTGGGCAACCCCATCACTGCCCAGCAACTGCTGTAAGACTGCATCGACCTCGGCACCCATGCCTTTGGCGTCGCCACATAGGTAGAGGTGCGCGCCCTGTGCTAGGTACTGTTTGAGGGACTCTGCATTGGCGGCGAGGCGGTGCTGGACGTAGATCCGCTCTTTCTGGGCGCGGGAGCAGGCCAGATCGAGTCGGCTTAAGGTGCCGTCTTGCAAGTAGCCTTCGATCTCCGGTCGGTAGAGCCAGTCCAGATCGGGATCGCGGCAGCCAAAGAGCAACCAGGCCTCACCGAGTTGGTGATCTTTGGCCTGGCTATGGCGGGCCTGCAAAAAGCCCATGTAGGGGGCGATCCCACTGCCGGCGCCGATCAGTACCACGGGCTTTGAGAGATCCTCCGGCAGGTGGAAGGCGTCGTGGGATTTGTGGCGGATCTTCAGCGGTGCGCCGATGGCCAGGCGTTCACCCAGATAACCGGAGGCGATCCCCACTTGTGGATCGGGCTCGGCTGAAGAGACGGTGAGGGCGATCCTGTCTGGCAGGGCTAGGGGACTGGAGGCCACCGAGTAGGTGCGCGGTTGGATCGGCGCCAGCAGGCTCAATACGTGTTCCGGGCAGGGCAGGGCCTGTGTGCGCCAGCGGGCCAGCCAGCCTTTGGCCGGTTGGCGGGCGGCTGCCAGTAGACTCAGGGGATCGGTCTTGGTCTGGGTCCCTGCGTGTTGCTTGGCCCAGGCCAGCAGTATGGGGTTGGCTCGGCGCAGTTCGGCGGTTTTGAGGGCTTCGCTTAAGCGGATCCGGCGCTGTTGCCAGTTGACCCACTGCTGTCCGTCCCAGCCGGTTTGCTGCAGGGCTTGTTGCACTAAGGCATGGGCATTTTCCGGCCAGATCTCGACCCAGTCGCCGGGCAAGCAGGGGCTCTGCTCGTGATCCCAACCTATCTCACAGTGCCAGCTGGGCTTAAGCGCACCGGCCTGAGTCAGCGTTTTGCGGCTGAGCAGGGGGGCGAGCTGCGCCTGTGCGCGCACCGCAGTATTGAGCGTCTGGCCCAACTGCTCGGCCAACTGTTCCAGCGTGCGGTCCGTCAGCTTGGCCAGACAGTGCAGCATCCACTCGCTGCTCACCTCTTCGTAGTCGACATCGGCATCGACTCTTGCTTGCAGGGACGTCGCGCCTTGCTCGCTGAGCCACCGGTCCCAGCGTTTCCCCGCGCCGCAGAAATCGGCGTAGTTGCTGTCGCCCAGCGCTAGTACGCTGTAGTTAAGATGGGACAGATCCGGCTGGGCGTGTTCCAGCGCTTGGGTATTGGCGACACAGGCCAACGGATATTCGCCTTCGCCTGTGGTGCTGACGATGGCCAGCAGCTGTTGCAGACGGCCGAGGCGCTCTGGGGTGATCTCACTGAGTGCCAGCAGTTGGTGCGGCAGCTCCAGCTTTTCGCACAGGGCGGCCATTTTTTTGGTCAGCGCGAGACCGTTGCCGGTTTCACTGGCGACGACGATGGCCAGTGGCGCTTGGGTGTCGCCCTCATTCATCGCGTGGTCGGCCGATGCGATATGCACCATATCAAAGTCAAATTTACCGGCGCCGCACTCGGGGCAGCGCCAGGTATCGGGAATGTCTTCCCAAGCGGTGCCCGGGGCGATCCCTTCCGCCTCGCAGCCTAAGGCTTCATCGTAGATCCAGCCACACAGCTGGCACTGCCAACGTTTCATACCGCCTCCTCCAGCGTTGAGGATTGTGTTTGCGTTTGCACCGCCGGCGGCGCGAACGCGATGGGCAGACTCAGTAAGGAGCGTGAGAATATGCTGGCCTCGTAAGGAGCATCACCGACGAGCTCAAACCGGCTGGTGCGTGCCAGCAGTTGCTCCAAAACGACTTTGATCTCCAAACGCGCGACTTCGCGGCCAATGCAGGCGTGGGGGCCATGGCCAAACGTTAGGTGGGCCTGAGCATTGGGGCGATTAAGGCGGAACTCATTGGGCTCGTCCCAGAAGCGTTCGTCGCGGTTGCCGGAGGCCCACATCAGCAACACCTTCGAGTCTTTCGGTATGGTGACATCGTGCACGGTGACGTCCCGCGTGGTGATGCGGAAGTGGCCCTGAAACGCCGATTCGGTGCGAAACACCTCTTCGATAAAGGCGGGGATTTGGCTGGGGTCGGCGCGCAATTGTTGCTGCAATTCCGATTTTTCGGCGAGCAGTTTCACCGCGTTGCCCATGGTGCTGGCGGATGAGTCCGAACCGGCAAACAGTAGTTGCACCAGAATGGAGATGGCGCGCTGTTCGGTCATGTCGGAGCTGGGATCCGCCGCGGCCTTGATCAGCATGCCGGTGAAATCGTTGCGGGGCTGCTTTTGGGCCAGACGCCAGTGCTTCCACAGGTAACGCATAAAGGCGGCACTGGCGAAGCCGCCACGGACTAGATCGATGGGTTTGGCGGTGCCGCTGAGGTTCCGGATCCCGTGCAGGGCCCAGACGCGGATCTTGGGAAAGTCGGCTTCCGGGAAGCCGATAAGCCGAATGATCAGGGTCATCGGCAGTTTCCAGGCAAATTCGCCGATGAATTCCATGTTGCCGCGTGCTAATGCCGGGGACAGCATGCGATCGCACAGTTCATTGACTTCGGCGTCCAGTGAACGAACAAAATCGACATTGAGGCCCTTGAGGCCAACACGACGTTCAGAGGTGTGATGAGGTTCATCCTGGATCCCCAACACATCCACCGGGATCACGCCCAGTGCGCCCAGTTTCTCGACTTTTTCCAGCCCGCCACTGCGAGATCCGGCGAGCCACGCCATCAGTTTCGATGAATAGGTCGCTTGGTCGCGCGTGGCGGCAATGATGTCTTCGTAGCGGGACATGCAGTAATAGCCTGTGTCCGGCATGTGATAGAGCGGATAGTGATCGCGCAGCATCTGGTAGTAGGGATAGGGATTGGTGAAATTGCCCTGGGAGGTGGGTTGAAACTCTTCGGGCGTTTTGGGATCCAGCACCGGCAGGGGCGGGACCTTCTCCGCTCGAGGCGCACGACACAGCGCTTTTACGCATTGCCAAGTGAGCAGCAGTTCAACCAGGACTAAGCCCCCGTGGATACTGAGCAACGGGGTGCCCAATGTCATGCCGACTAACCGGCCTAGGGTAGAGCCCAGTGCCACCACGATCATGATGAGGTAGGCGGGCTTGGCACCCCCCGGGGTTCCTGCCAGATAGGCAAGTACCGCGCCCAGCAGCATCAACATGGTGCCGTAGTAAGCGCGGATATCGGTCAGGGCGATGTCGCCTAAAGGTCCAAACTCAAACAGATTGGCCATGGCTTGTGGCCAGATGAGAAACGCGCTGCCACAGACAAAGGCCGCGGCGGCGAAGATGAGGATCAGCTTGTCCCGTCGATCCAGCCCCATTTTCCAGGCTATCAAGCCGAGCATCGCTTGATAGCCGTAGGATGCAGCCAGTCGTTTGCTGTGAAATTTCAAATCCATTCTGAACTCCCTGCTGGAATGCGGTGATTTTAGGAAGGCACAAACTGTTGAGGTATACGCCATATACCGATACGTTAGGATAAAAACACGAGTGAAGGCAATAGCAATGTAGTTAAAATGTTGCTTTTGGTTTTTGTCGGTTTTAATACAATGCTTTACTAGGTTGTTTTGAATTAAGTTTGCGATAGGGAGCGCGGATAATGGGTGAGCAAGCGAGCCGTGTTGCCTTGACGCGAGAGCGGATCATCGACACGGGATTGGAGATGGCGGCACAAGGGCCGATCGCTCAGATCAGCATGCATAAGTTGGCGGCGCGCCTGTCGGTCACGCCGATGGCGATCTACAAGCACTTTGCCAATAAGGCGGAGCTGCAGGCCTATCTGCTGGATGGGTTTATTGCGCATGCGGTGGTCATCCCCGACGCCGGTCTGGATTGGCCGGTCTATCTGGAGCAGCTAGCGCGCAATATGTATCAGGCGCTCAGCGCACAGCCTGACTGGGCGGAGTTGTTTGGCCATGTCCGTATGCTACCCGGATTGCAGGCGGTGATGGAGTCTTGCGTTGCCAAGCTGCTGTCTGCCGGTTTTGACGCCGATCGAGCGCTGCCGGTGTATTACGGCCTGACTCAGTGCGTGCTCGGGGCCGTGACGCAGAACCGGCACCTGCAGGCGCAGTCCGGTAAGACTTCGTCGCAGGCGGTGTCAGAGCAGACATACCCGTTATTGGCTCAACTCCTACCGGGCGTGGGCAAGAGTGTGTATCGCGATCCGCTTTCGTGCTGCCTTATCCCCTTTATTGACGGACTTCGCCGCTAAGCGGTCTTGCCCCCTTTGTGCCGCTACCCCCGGCGGCACTTTAGCGGTCTTATCCATCCATTTATTCCCTGCAATTTGGGCCTTAACCCGGCCTTAACCCTTACCTGAGTAGCCTGTCGGTATTATTTGTAGTGAGACCGACGGAATGAAACCAACTCTCTCCCTGCTCGCCGCCGCAATATGGCTGTCTGGCTGTGCCAGTACGGCCAGCAGCGGCGTTGATATCGGCTTGTCACAGGCGCTCGAACAACACAGTCAGCAGACGTCACTTGAGACGGCGCAGTGGCAGGGCGAACAGCCCGACTCAGCGCTGGTGCAGACCCAATTGCTGGCGTTGATCGATCTACCCCGGCTCGAAGCGCTGCAGGCGCGGGCGCTCAGCGCCAATCCGGATCTGCAGCAGACGCTGTTGGCCCTCTCTATCAGCGAGCAACGCTTGGGCGTCAGCCGGGCGGCACAGCTGCCTAACGCCAGTTTGGGTGTGGATGCCCAGCGCAGTGAGGACGATGAGGGGATCTCAACCCAATACCGTGCGGATCTGACCGTGAGCTGGGAGCTGGATCTATGGCAGCGTCTGGCCGACAGCAGCCAAGCGTCCTTGGCGGATCTGATGGCACAGGAGGCCGATCTGGCGGCGGCGCAAGCCAGTCTGGTGGCTCAAGTTTTACGCACCTGGTTGAACTGGCACACCGATGGCCAGTTATTGGCCATCGAGCGCCAGCGTGCCGAATTGCAGCAGAGCAACCTGACCTTGATCCAGAGTCGGTATCAGCGTGGTACCGGCAGCCTGGACGATCTGGATACCGCGCGCAGCGTCTTGGCGCTGACTCAGGCCAATATCGCCGCCAGCGAGGCGGCGAGTAATGCACGCTTGCGTAGCCTGGCGGCCCTGCTGGGCTATGCCGATGTCAGCGCCATGGAGCAGGCGATCCCTTCGCTGTTTTCCGCGTTTGACGCACCCCTCGATGTCGCTGTCCCCATGACCGGCCTGCCCGTGCAAGATTTGGCGCAGCGGCCGGATCTGCAACAGGCCTACCATCAACTCATTGCCGGAGAGTACCGGGAACGTGTTGCTTACAAGGCGCTGCTGCCGAGCATCAATTTGTCGGCCAGTCTCAGTGATATGGGGACCTCGCCCTCACAAGCCCTGTTTGCCAGTCCGGCCTGGAGTCTGCTTGGCGGGCTGACTGCGCCGCTGTTTCAGGGCGGTGCGCTCAAAGCCCAAGCGGAGATCGCCGAATTGGAGCGCGAGCAAGCCTACTGGTCGTTTCGTGCCAGTTTGCTCAGTGCCGTGGTCGAGGTGGAGGATGCCTTAGAGC
Organism: Ferrimonas pelagia; assembly: GCF_039543565.1. Lineage (NCBI taxonomy): Bacteria > Pseudomonadati > Pseudomonadota > Gammaproteobacteria > Alteromonadales > Ferrimonadaceae > Ferrimonas > Ferrimonas pelagia. The sequence continues at coordinate 14,251 of NZ_BAABJZ010000101.1, forward strand.
AGGAGCGATCCCTAGCCCAGCAACAACAGCATTTGAGTGATGCCTTGGCCAGCGCCGAGCGCAGTCAGGCCAGTTACCGCAGCCGCTATGTCAGTGGTCTGGTTGAGATCAGCCAGCTGCTGGACGCTCAGCAAAACACCTTCGATAGCCGTAGCCAACTGCTGCAGGCCAGCCGCGACCGGCTGCTTAACCGAATTGATCTTGGTCTGGCCCTGGGCCTGGGAGTGTAATGATGAAACGTACCCCTCTTTCTCTGGCGATCACCGCCATCGCCTTCGGTGGCCTGTTTGCCGCCATCGCCGCCACCGGGCCGGATAAGCCGAAAGAGCCAAAAGGCGCGCCAGCTCAGCAGACTCAGCCCGCTAACCATTCGCCATCTCAGCCGTCTCAAGGAGAGTCGGCGACGAGTCCACTCACGACGGTTCGAGTACAGACCATCAGCCCGGCCAGTCACCAGCCGCAGATCGTCAGTCATGGCGAGGTGACGGCGCGCTATGAGCTGGATCTGAGCGCCGAAGTGAGCGGCCAGATCCTCGCCTTGGCGGAGTCGTTTCGCACCGGTGCCGTCTTGCCTGCGGGCACAGAGCTTATACAGATCAATGATTTGAAATACCAACAGGCATTGGCGTCGGCGCAGAGCACCGAGGCGAACGCCTACGTCAGCTTGCTGCAGGCGCGGCAGGATGTGGTCCAGGCCAAACAGGAGTGGTCGCTGGCCGGGATTGAAGGGGAGCCGGATCCGCTGCTGCTGCGTCAGCCGCAATTGGCGGCGGCCGAAGCGACTTATCGTGAAGCCCAGGCCAGTGTTGAACAGGCGGCTTACGAGCTGGCCCAAACCCGAATTTCCGTCCCGTTCGATGCGTTAGTGGTGAGCCGCTACGTCAGCCCAGGTGCCCAGCTGCAAAGCGGCAGTGCGGTGGCCAGCCTGATGAGCATGGATCAACTGGAAGTCAGTTTGCCGTTGAGCGAGGCCCAATGGCAGTGGCTGGCGCAGGATCCCGCCGAGATAGCGGTTGTGCTGGAAGACACAGAAACCGGCCAGCGCTGGCACACCCAGGCGGATCGCTTTGAGTGGCACCGTGATGGCCAGAGCCGTCAGCGCAACCTGGTGGTGGCGCTAAGCCCTGAGCCGAATAACCCGCTGCTGCCGGGCACCTTTGTGCAGGCGTCTTTGACCGGTGAGGCTCAGTCGGCGCTGTTGGCGGTGCCAGCCAGCTCGCTGGCGGTGGATAATTACGGTCAGCAGGTGATCTGGTCGGTGGACGGCGAGCAACGGCTGCAGAAGGCCGAAGCGACCGTGCAGTTTTTTAATGATGATCTGGCCTACATCGCCAGTGACGAGCCGGTGGATCTGGTGATCGCACCGGGCAGTCGCCTGCGTGAAGCGCAGCGCGTCAACCGTCAATCCGTGCAAGGGGGCGAGTGATGAGTCAGCAACCACAGCAAGAGATCCACAGCGGGATCATCAGCTGGTTCGCCCGCAATCCGGTGGCAGCCAATCTGCTGATGGTGATCGTGATCGCCTTAGGTTTGCTCTCTCTGGGCCAACTGCGTAAAGAGACCTTCCCTTCGATTGCGCCGGATCGGGTCACCGTCTCTGTGGTCTACCAAAGTGGCTCGGCGGCGCAGGCGGAGGAGGGGATCGCCCTTAAGATCGAGGAAGCCTTGGAGAGTGTTTTGGGGATCCAGCGGATCACCAGTACCTCCAACAGCATGGGCAGCACCGTGGTGGTGGAGCGCACCAGTGGTTACGATCTCAATACCCTGCTGCGGGACGTCAAAACCGAAGTGGATGCCATCAGCAGCTTTCCCGCCGATGCGGAAAATCCGGTGATCAGCTCGATGCGCAAGCAGGATCACGCTGTGTATCTGCAGCTGTCAGGCGACGTCGATCAGAGTGTACTGCAGTCATTGGGCATGCAACTCAAGCAGGATGCCCTGGCTCTGAGTTCGGTCAATGAGGTGAAACTGGTCGGCAAGGCCGAACCGATGATCGCCATTGAGATCAGCGATCATCAACTGCGTGCCCTGGGCCTGACGTTCAGCGAATTGAGCCAGAAGGTCAACGCCGAGTCTTTGGAGATGATCACCAGTACCCTGCGTGACGGCAACAAGACGCTGCGGCTGAAAGGGGCCAGTCAGCAATATTCGGCCGAGGAATTTCGTGCCCTGCCGTTGGTGGAGGATGCCAACGGAGTCCGCTTGCGTCTGGGCGATGTCGCCACCGTCACCGACACCTATGAGGATGAGCCGACGGTGATGAGCCGGTTTGATGGCGTTAATGGCTTTGCGGTGCAACTGGTGATGGGGGAGCAGGCGGATGTCACCCGGATGGTGGCACAAGCGCAAACATTGGTAGAGCAGTGGCAAGGGGCTGAGATCCTGCCTGAAGGCGTCAGTCTACAAAGCTGGTATGAGCGTGACAGCTTTATCACCGAACGCATTGCCTTGATGATGGACAACGCGGTCAAAGGGATGGCGCTGGTGTTCATTATCCTGGCCTTGTTTATGAACCTGCGGGTGGCGTTTTGGGTCGCCATGGGCCTGCCTTTTGTCTTTCTGGGTACCTTCTTCTTTATGGGGGAGGGCCTGTTGGGGCTGACCATCAATGATCTGACCTCCTTTGGCTTTATCATCGCGCTGGGGATCGTCGTGGACGATGCGGTGGTGATAGGCGAGAGCGTGTACGCGACCCGCAAAGCCGAGGGCGACACGCTGGCCAACACCATTCGTGGCACCTTGAGGGTGGCGGTGCCGACCCTGTTTGGCGTGCTGACCACGGTGGCCGCATTCGTCCCGCTGGCGCTGATTGAAGGCCGGATGGGTCAGATCTTCGCCCAGTTCGCCGTGGTGGTGAGCGTGTGTCTGTTGCTGTCCATGGTGCAATCCAAGCTGGTATTGCCGTCGCATCTGGCCCACCTCAATACCCAGGTGAAGCCGAGCCGTTTCTTCTTTGTGCGGGCATTCCAATCGCTGCAGCGCGCCTGTCAGCGTGGACTGAGCTGGGCGGGACAGCGTGTCTACCTGCCCTTGCTGCGCCAGGCCATGGCGCTGCGCTACGCCACCATGGCGGTGCTGCTGACCCTGTTTGTGCTGGTCACCGGCATGGTGGGCAATGGCACGGTGCGTTTTGTGTTCTTCCCCGATATTCCGGCGGATGTGGTCAACGTCAGTGTGGAGATGGAGCACGATACCGGCTTTGGCCAGACACAGCATTTGGTCGGTGAGTTGGAGCAGTGGCTGTGGCAGGCGGACGATGCGCTGCGCGGCGAGCAGGACACTGGCATCGATCATGTGCTGGTCAATATGAGCAGTGACAATGCGGCGTCCCTCACAGTGGCGTTGCAGGATGCCGACACTCGGCCCTACAGCGCGGCTCAGCTCGTGCGTCAATGGCGTGCACTGGCGGGCAGCCCGGAAGGGGTGCGTCAGCTGCAGATCACCGATGCGATGCGGATGATCGATAACTTTAAACTGGAGCTGAAACACAGCGACAGTGCGGTGCTGGAGCAGGTGGGCGATCACGTGCTGCAGGCACTGCAGGCCACCCCAGGGGTGCTGGATATGAACCACAGCCTGGATCGCACCCGCGAGCAGTGGCAGGTGGAGCTTAATGACGCCGGCCGGGCGCTGGGCCTGTCGAGCGAGAGCATCGCCCGTCAGCTGCTGCAGATGTACGACGGCGAAACCGTACAGCGTTTTCAGCGCGGTCAGGATGAGGTGAAGGTGAAGATCCGCTATCCCCAGGCCGAGCGCAGCCACATCGGCCAGCTGATGCAGGCGCAGGTGCGCACCGATGACGGGACGACCGTGCCACTGAGTGCCGTTGCCACGCTGGTGTCCGGGCGCAGTATGGATGAGATCACCCGGATCAACGGCCAGCGCTCGGTCTGGATCTCCGCTTCGGTGGACAAAGGCTCGTTGTCGCCGATGGCGCTGCAAAATCAGCTTAAGGCGCAGACGCTGGCGGACTTGCAGGCAAAGTATCCTGGCTTGGATGTGTACTTCGCCGGGGAAGCGGAGGAGCAGGATGAGACTTTGAGCTCGATGTTGCTGCTGACGGTGGGGGCGATGTTGGCGATCTATGCGTTGCTAGCCATTCCGCTGGGCAGTTACGGTCAGCCCTTGATCATCATGCTGGCCATCCCCTTCGGTGCAGTGGGGGCGATCTTGGGGCACTGGATCAACGGCTTGCCGCTGGCCATTATGTCTTTGTTTGGTATGTTGGCACTGGCCGGTGTGGTGGTGAACAACAGTCTGCTGATGGTGGCGGCGTTTAATGATCTGCGTCAGCAGGGCGTGGCCTTTAAGGCCGCGGTGGAACAGGCGTGTATCAGTCGATTCCGGCCGATCTTGCTGACCTCCGCCACGACCTTTGCCGGTCTCAGTCCGCTGCTGACGGAAACCTCAATTCAGGCGCAGTTGTTGATCCCCGGCGCGGCTTCGCTGGGCTATGGGATCTTGTTTGGCACGGTGATCACCTTGGTGATGATCCCGGCGGCGCTGCAGATCGGTGAAGATCTCCGTATTCTAAAGACCAAGGTGTTACGCATTGGAGCGGCGAGGCTGCCGACTTCACAAGTAGAGGGGTAACGGATGATCCGGGTTTTGGTGATCGAGGATGAACAGGATCTGGCGGAAAATCTGCTGGACTACCTGGAACTGGAAGGCATGCTGCCGGATCACGCCAGCAATGGCCTGGCCGGTCTGCAGCTGGCCAGGAGCAACCGGTACGACGTGATGGTGCTGGATCTGGGTTTGCCTAAACTCGATGGCATAAGTTTGTGTCAGGCCCTGCGCCAGGACGGCAGCGACATGCCAGTGTTGATGCTCACCGCCCGCGATAGCCTGGATGACAAACTGGCCGGCTTTGCGGCGGGCAGCGATGACTATCTGGTCAAACCGTTCGAGATGGCTGAGCTAGTGGCACGGATCCGGGTGCTGGCCGCGCGTCGCAGCGGTCAATCCCGACGCTTGACTCAGGCGGATCTGGTGCTGGATCTCGACAGTCAGCAGGCCAGTCGCGGGGGGGCTTTGGTCAAGCTCAGTCCGGCGCAATTTACCCTGCTGGAAACCCTGCTGCGGGCGGCGCCGAGCCCGGTGAGCCGCAGTGAGCTGGAGCATGCACTTTGGGGCGAAGACACGCCGCCGAGTAATGCACTTAAGGTGCATCTGCATCATCTGCGTAAGGCGCTGGCCGACGCCGCAGCGTCCGGCGCGCCGGAATTGATCGAAACTGTCAGCGGTGTTGGCTGGCGACTGGTGTCGGTAACTCAGCCCGAGGAGGCGCAATGAGACCCAGCCCAAGCCTGATCCGCCGTGGGGCGCTGTGGGGCGGCGGCATACTGGTCATCGTTTTGATCGGCTACAGCGTGCTTACCGGCTTCCTGATGTCCCGTGGTATGGACATGGTGATGTACGGCAATGCCAGGCTCAGTCATGACTACATCCAAGAGGAAGGGCTTGAAAAGTACCAAGCCCTGGAAAACTTAAAGGTGTTTGACGCGGTTGCCTACGACGCTTTGCCCAGCGAGGTTATCAAGCAATACGCGCCCTCGGATCTGTCACCTGGGGGCCAGTACAAGATCATGCTGGGTTGGACGATGGCACCGAAAGAGGTGATCGTCGTTCATCCCGGAAAAGTCGGCGGAGAGAAGTACTATCTGTTGCTTCGCGCAGGTGAACATAGAGTCGAGGGCGCTGAAGCGATAGCGCCCGGGACGCCGGCTCGGATCCCCCCGCATTGGCGGGTGTTGGGCTCGGTTTCTTTGGTGGTGATCCTATTGGGACTGTCTCTGATCCTCCTAGCCCGCACCCTGCTTAAACCGGTCGAGCGGCTGTTTGCCTGGGCACGGGAATTGACGCCAAAGGGGCTGGAAAAGCCGGTCCCCGAGTTTGGTTATCGTGAATTGGACCAAATGGCCGCGCAGATCCATGGCAACTTAAAGGAGGTGGAATCGGCGGTGGCGCGGGAAAAACGTTTCTTGCAGCATGCCAGTCATGAGCTTCGTACCCCCATTGCGGTGATCCGCGGGGCCACCGAGTTGATGGAGCGGTCGATGCGCGGGGCACCGGAGTCGCAGCGGCGGCCGCTGGCCCGGATCGGTCGCGCCTCCGTCACCATGACCCACCTGATCGAAACCCTGCTTTGGCTCAATCGGGCCCAGGACCGACCCATGCCCATGCCGGTCGAGGTCGATCTGGCCGCGTTGATTGAAAGCTTGATCGAAGAGCATCGTTATTTACTACAAGGCAAGCCGGTTGAGATCTGCCTGGCGCTGGACGATGTCCGGGTGCGGGTGGCGCAGACGCCGTGCCGCATCATCCTGGCCAACCTGATCCGCAACGCGATGCAGCACACCGAAGCTGGGCAGATCCGCATCGAGTTGTCCGAGCAGGGCCTGAAGATAGGCAATCAGGGCAGCCTGGTGGCGGAGACGGAAGGCTTTGGTATGGGCTTGGATCTGGTCGAGCAGATCTGTCTTCGCCTGACGTGGCGCCTCACCCAACACGCAGGGCAGGATCGCTTTACCCAGTTCTTGCGTTGGCCGGAGACAGAGGCCGAGGAGGAAGAGGGTTCTTAGGCCGGGATCACTCGCGCTGCCTGTTTGGGATGGCAGCGCAGTGGCCTTGTGCCATAATGCGCGGGCATTTTGACTGGGAACCCCATGAGCCAATTAGAAAAACAGGTGGCGACAGCCTTGTCCGACGGAGGTCTGTTGGCCAAAGGGATCCTCGGGTTTCGACCTCGCGCCATCCAGCAACAGCTTGCCGCCGCCACCGCCGCCAACATTGAGGCGAATGGCACGCTGGTGGCCGAGGCGGGCACCGGCATTGGTAAAACCTTCGCGTATCTTATTCCTGCGCTGCTCAGCGGCCGTAAAGCGCTGATCAGCACCGGCAGTAAAAACCTGCAAGATCAGCTGTTTTTCAAAGATCTTCCGGCACTTTTGCCGTTGCTAAACCGTGCCCCCAAAGTGGCGCTGCTCAAGGGCCGCGCCAACTACCTGTGCCACTATCATCTGCGCCGTCGTTTGGTCGACTTGCCCAAAGATCCGGAGATCGTCGATCACCTGATGCGGATCCGCGCCTGGAGCAGTGGCTCCCCCTCCGGGGATTTTGCCGAGCTCACTTCGGTGCCCGAAGGCGCCATCGCCATCTCGATGGCGGGCTCGACCAACGACAACTGTCTGGGGAAAAAGTGTCCGGAGTACGATCGCTGCTGCCTGCACCTGGCACGCAAGCGGGCCGCCGATGCGGATCTGGTGGTGATCAATCATCACCTCTTTTTCGCCGATATGGCGCTTAAAGAGATGGGGTTTGCCGAGATCTTGCCAAAAGCGGAGCTGTTTGTGTTTGATGAGGCGCATCAGCTGCCGGACATTGCCCTCAGTCATTTTGCCGAGAGCGTGTCCAGTCGTCAGATCCGCGATATGGCGCGGGAGATGGAGCGCGCCTACCTGACTCGGCTACGGGATTGCCGCCAATTGCACAGTGCCGGACAGCGGATGGAAGCGGCGAACACGTTGCTGCACGATGAGATGGAAGCGTACGGCGGACGGGATTGGCGACAGCTCAAAGAGCAACCTGCGGTGCATGACGCGCTGCTGGCACTGGATGAGAGTCTGCGCTTTGCCAAGCGGGTGCTGGAGGGCCAACTGGGCCGGGATGAGATGATCGATCTGGTGTTTGAACGGCTCGATCCCATCATGGTCCGTCTGGGCAATTTTCTGGTGCCGAGCAACAACTCGTTGACGGTGGAGTGTCATCGGGGGCATTACACCCTGCGGGCCTGTCCGCTATCGGTGGCGGACAAATGCGTCGAGTTTTATCGGCAGTATCGCGGTAGCTGGCTGTTTACCTCGGCGACGCTGACGGTGGCGGGCGACTTCAAGCACTTTTGTCATCAACTGGGGCTGGGCAGTCCGACCCAATTGGTGCTGGACAGTCCGTTTGATTACCCCAAGCAGGCGCTTTTGTGTGTTCCTCGCTATCTGCCGGAGCCGGGTCGGGTCGATGTGGCCGGGCCGCTGGCTGAGATCGCGCAGCAGTTGGTTGATGCTGCCGATGGCCGCACGTTCTTGCTGTTTACCAGTTACCGGGTGATGCACGAAGTGGGGGCGCTACTGGCGAAAATGCTGGACCGGCCCATACTGGTGCAGGGGATGGGCTCGAAGCGACTGTTGCTGGATCGCTTCACTCAGCTGGGCAATGCGGTGCTGCTCGGCACCAGCAGCTTTTGGGAAGGGGTCGACGTTAGAGGCAAGGCACTTTGCTGTGTTATGATCGACAAGCTTCCCTTTGTTTCTCCGGATGATCCCCTGATCAAGGCCCGCTCTGATGCGGTGCTATTGCGCGGCGGCGATCCCTTCAATGAGGTTCAGATCCCACAGGCGGTGATCGCCTTGAAGCAGGGAGTGGGCCGGTTGATCCGGGGCGAATCGGATCAGGGCGTTTTGGTGATCTGCGATCCTCGCCTGGTGCATCGTCCGTATGGCAAACTATTTCTGGCCAGCCTGCCGCCGATGGCGCGGACCCGGGATGTGAGTCGGGCAGTCGCGAAGTTACAACAGATTTAATGCCGGTGTGGGTGTGGCGTTTAGGCCCGCTGACACCGGCAATTGGTTAGATTGAGAGAATATTAATGTCAGAGAAGATCCTGCTGGTCGACACCGCCACCGAAAACTGTTCGGCGGCCCTTTTTGTGGACGGCAAGGTAACCGCCGAGGCCACTGAGGCCCCGCGTGAGCACAGCCAGCGCATTTTGCCTATGATCGATGGCTTGTTAGCCGATGCCGGGCTGAAACTGAACGATCTGGACGCCATTGCCTTTGGGCAGGGCCCGGGCAGTTTTACTGGGATCCGTATCGGGATCTCCATGGTTCAGGGCCTGGCTTTGGGGGCCGATCTGCCGGTACTGCCGATCTCTAATCTGGCGACCATGGCGCAGGGTGCCATCGACCAAGGCGCCACGGAAGTGATCGCTGCCATCGATGCGCGCATGGGCGAGGTCTATTTTGGTCACTATGTGGCAGAGCAGGGCGTGGCCGTGCTGAAAGGTGAGGAGCAGGTGATCGCACCGGATGCGCTGCTGGCGCAGTGGCAATTGGGCGACGAGGTGGTGGCAGTAGGGACCGGCTTTGAAACCTACCCTCAGCTGGCGGACGATGCCCGTATCCTTATTAATACCGATTGTCGTCTGCCGACCGCCGAGATGATGGTGCCCTTGGCGCTGCCGTTGTGGCGTGACGGACAGGCGCAGGCGATCGAAGCCGTAGAGCCGGTATACTTACGTAACACCGTGGCCTGGAAGAAGTTGCCGGGCCGGGAATGATCCTTAACTAACCACGAGTTTCAGCGCGGATGCAGCCCACTCAACTGAATCCGCTACTGCCAACGATCAGCGGTGGTGGTAGCCAGCACAAACCCAAGTCGGTTGCCGCCGAGGCGTCCGCCGCGGTTATTGCGCCCACGTCCCAGTTGGTGACGCCGGGCGACGCGCTCCAGTGGCAAACCTGGCAGACGGCACGCGATGCCGTTGTGCGTGACCGGCCTGAGCATGCTGGACTCGATCTCTACCAGGCCGTCGCCGATGAGGGTCTGAGGCAAAAATTGCAGCAGATGGTTGGCGTCGATCTGTACGTTTGAAGCTTTGCTCATCGCCTTGGAACTGATAGCTTTGTCGCATTGTTCTAAGGAGAGAACCCAATGAAAAGTCTTACCTGTACCCTGACTGCGGCAGCCATGACCGTCGCCGTTTTTACCGCCTGTGCGGCTTCCAATCCCCCGTTACCGTCTGCTGCTGAGCCGGTTTCGCTCGCCAGTTTGGCGCAAGGCGACCATCGCAGCGAAAAAAACATTGCGCGTAACGCCTATCGCCATCCGGTGGAAACCCTCGAGTTTTTCGGTCTTCATCCCCATATGCGGGTGATTGAGCTGTGGCCGGGGAGCGGTTGGTATACCGAGGTGATCGCGCCTTTCGTCAAAGAGGGTGGGCGTTTTACCGCGGCCGGTTTTGAGTTGGAACCCAATCCTGAGGACGATGCACCGGCCTTTCGCGTGCGGATCGGCAATCGATATTTGGACAAGTTGGCCAAGGCCAGCGGGCTGTACGGTCATGTTGAGGTGATCGCATTTGATCCGCCGCGCAAGACCCGCTTGGGGATCGAGGCGACCGCTGACATGGTGCTGACCTTCCGTAATCTGCATAACTGGGCGAAAGAGGATCAGCTGGAGACGGTATTCCAGTCGGTGTGGGAAGTGCTCACTCCTGGCGGCGTGTTCGGAGTGGTTGAGCATCGCGGCGCTCCGGGTGAGAACTTTGCTTCTGGGTATATGGAACAAGATGAAGTCATTGAACTGGCTAAGAAAGTTGGCTTTCATGTGGCTGCGATCAGCGAGATTAATGCCAACCCGAAAGACAGCAAAGATCATCCCAGAGGAGTGTGGACTCTGCCGCCGTCACTGCGATTGGGCGATCATGACCGAGAAAAGTACCTGGCTATCGGCGAGTCGGATCGTATGACCATCAAGTTCTTTAAGCCTGATATATAAGGAATAACCAAGACGATGACAACTGGCCCAACCAGACACGTGTACGCCATAAAGTGTGAGCAGGATCCAGAAAGATGACGCCAGCTGTGGCAACCTTGGCGCCGCCGGTTGAGCTGCGATTCGAGTGTGATGGCATCACGTTGGCTGCACAGTGTTGGGGAAACTCAACAGACCCGATGATCTTGGCATTGCACGGCTGGTTGGATAACAGCGAAAGCTTCGCGCCCTTGGCACAGATCTTGGTTCCGATGGGTTACCAGCTGTTGGCGTTGGATTGGCCGGGCCACGGTCACTCCGGCCATCGTGGTCAGGGCACGGATTATCACTTTCTCGATAATCTGTACGAGCTGGATCAGGTGATGGCCCAACTGCCGCAATCGCCCTATTGTCTGCTAGGCCATTCAATGGGCGGGATCCTCGCGTCGCTTTATGCCGGGGTGTACCCGGAAAGGGTACAGCGCTTGATCAGTATCGAGGCCGTCGGTCCGCTGACGAGCGTGGCGGAGGAGACCGTCGAGCGCATGCGAGCCGGTTTTGCCAGTCGCCGCCCGCGCCCTCGGAGTCGACCGCTGCTGCTTTCCAGCCTGATCCAGGCACGCCTGCAGGGCAGTGGTTTGACACCACCCTTGGTCGAGCAGTTGTTGCGGCGCAATCTGCACATCGAAGCGCCGACCGAGCCGGTGCGTTGGCGTTCGGATCCCAGGTTGCGCCGGCGCAGCGCCTGGATGATGACCGAGCCTCAGGCCCACGCCATTTGGAGCCAAGTTGCCGCCCCCGCGCTTTTTCTGCTCGGCGAGCAAGGCTTTCCTAAACTAAGGGACGCTTGGCAGCAGCGGCAAGGCTGGATCCCCCACGCGCTGAAACAGCTGGTGCCGGGCGCCCACCATTGCCATATGACGGATCCTGAGCCTGTGGCCCAGGCCGTCCATCGATTTTTAGGTCATGAGCGATAATCGGTCGTGATCCGTTGAACGGGGGATGTTTTGTCCCCTATGAGATTTTGCAGTACCCCATTAGCAGTACTGTTCCAGATAAGGAAAACAGCGTGGATAAACCATGGCTAAACAGCTACCCAGATAACGTAGCAGCGGAAATTAACCCAGATCAGTACCAGAGCTTGCTGGAGTTGTTTGAGATCAGCTGCCGTGATTACGCGGATCAGATCGCCTTTATCAATATGGGCGCAGTATTGACGTATCGCAGTGTGGAAGAGCAAAGCCGGGCATTTGCCGCGTATCTGCAGAACGAACTGAAATTGCAGCCGGGCGAGCGCGTCGCGCTGATGATGCCGAACTTGCTGCAATACCCGATCGCGCTGTTTGGTATTCTGCGTGCGGGATTGATCGCGGTGAACGTGAATCCGCTGTATACCCCACGTGAGTTGAAGCACCAGTTAAACGATTCCGGCGCCAGCGCCATCATCGCAGTGACCAACTTTGGCTCCAGCTTGCAGCAGGTGGTGTCTGAGACCTCGGTGAAACACGTGATCCTGACTAAGATCGGCGATCAACTGTCGGCGCCAAAGCGTACCGTGGTGAACTTTGTCGTTAAGTACGTGAAGAAGATGGTGCCGAAGTACCACTTGCCGGGTGCGGTTTCGATGCGCCGGGTGCTGGCCAAAGGGGAGCATTTGCAGTACGTCAAACCTCAGGTTAAGTCGGACGACATTGCGTTTTTGCAATACACAGGTGGCACCACAGGTGTGGCCAAAGGCGCCATGTTGACCCACCGCTCTGTGATGGCCAACATGCTGCAGGCCGATGCCTTCTATGGTCCGGTACTGGAAGATGGTAAAGAGATGGTGGTGACCCCGCTGCCGCTCTATCACGTCTTTGCCAACACGGTAAACCTGCTGTTGTTCATCAAAAAGGGCGGTCAGAACCTGTTGGTGACTAACCCGCGTGATCTCCCGACCTTTATGGGCGACTTGAAGAAGTACCCGTTTACTGCGATTACCGGTGTGAACACTCTGTTTAATGCCATGCTGAACCACCCGGAGATCCACAACATCGATTTCAGTCATTTGAAAATGACTGTGGGTGGCGGTATGGCGGTGCAGCGCTCCGTGGCAGAGAAGTGGAAGGAGATGACCGGAGTGCCTCTGGTGGAAGGTTATGGCCTGACCGAAGCCTCACCGGTTGTGGCGTCAGGACGTTACGATCAAAACGAATATACCGGCGCCATTGGTTTTCCTATGCCAAGCACGGATATCCGCGTGGTTAATGACGATGGCGAAGTCCTGGCTCAGGGTGAGGTGGGCGAGTTGCAGGTGCGCGGACCTCAGGTGATGAAAGGTTACTGGCAGCGTCCGGAAGAAACCGCCACTGTGATGGACGGTGAGTGGCTGCTGACCGGCGATATCGGTCGGATGGACGAGCAAGGCCAGTTCTTTATTGTTGATCGCAAAAAAGACATGATCTTGGTGTCCGGTTTCAACGTTTTCCCGAACGAAGTGGAAGACGTGGTCGCAATGAATGAAAAAGTACTGGAAGTGGCTGCTGTCGGCGTGCCACACGATGCCAGCGGTGAGTTGGTGAAGATCTTCGTAGTGAAGAAAGACGCCAGCCTGACCGACAAGGAGATCATCGCCCACTGTCGTCAGCACCTGACTGGCTACAAGGTGCCTAAGCTGGTCGAGTTCCGTGAAGAGCTGCCGAAAACCCCGGTGGGCAAAATTTTGCGTCGCGAATTGCGTGACGAAGTGAAGGGGAACGCCTGATGACCCTGCCTCAGTGGCAATGGATCGATACCGATGAGGCATTGGCGGCACTGTGTCAGCAGTACCGTCAAGCTGAGTTTGTGGTATTGGATACGGAGTTCGTCCGTACCCGCACCTATTACGCACAACTGGGCCTGGTTCAGCTGTACGACGGTAAGACGTTGGCTTTGGTTGATCCGTTGCCGATCAATGATCTGGCGCCGCTTTGGCAATTGATCGCGGATGAGTCTGTGGTCAAGGTGTTGCACTCTGGCAGTGAGGATCTGGAGATCTTCGCGAATCGCGGTGGTGTGGTGCCCAAGCCGTTGTTTGACAGCCAGGTGGCGGGGGTGTTGCTCAACCTCGGTGGTGCCATGGGCTACGGTAAGCTGATCCAGCACTATCTGGACATCGAGCTGGACAAGGGCGAATCACGCACCGACTGGCTGCGCCGCCCGCTCAGTGACAAGCAGCTGGAGTATGCCGCTGCTGATGTCTACTACCTGCATAAGATCTACCCGACCATGCGCGAGGCCATCGAACAGGCGGATCGTTTGGACTGGTTATGGCAAGAGGGGGAGCGTGCATGCCGCGGCCGTTTGAAACCGGACGATCCTGCGAAGGCGTACTTGCGGGTGAAAAACGCTTGGCAATTGAAGCCGAGTCAGTTGGCGGTGCTGCGTGAGTTGGCCGCTTGGCGACTGGAAGTGGCCAAGCGTAAGGATCTGGCGCTCAACTTTGTGGTGAAGGATGGCGTGATGCTGAATTTGGCCCGCCGCGCTCCCCGCTCTATGGCCTATCTGACCCAACTGGAGGGGATGGATGATCGTACCGTGGCGCGTCATGGCCGCGCGATCTTGAAGTGCATCGCCAAGGCTGATCTGGATAACCCGCCGGAGGCGATCGATCCGCTGGGCTTGGATCCGGACTTTCGTGATGCCCTGGCTGTTGCGCGCGGTGCTCTGCTGAAGGTGGCCGAGCAAAGTGAGGTTGCGCCAGAGTTTTTAGCGTCTAAAAAGCTGGTGACCCAATACCTGACTTGGCTGTGGAACGGTAAGTTTGGCGAAATGCCGGACATCTTGCAGGGGTGGCGAGGCACCTTGTGTGAGCAGCCACTGGCGCAGTTGGATCTGTTGCCCAAGCAATAACCGTTTGGCTTAGAGATTGAAGAACGGCTCAGGATCATCCTGGGCCGTTTTTTTTTGAGCAAAAGAACATTCAACGCTCATGCATTGGAATCACTTTTTTATGGGTGGCTCTTTTCTGCGCATTTTAATCATGACATAGTAGAAAAACGGTGCTAATCAAACGTTTGTTTGATTTCAAGGATGAGATGAAGGTAGGGCAGCCCGTGCTTTACCGAGAAAGGAGCTAGAATGGCGCAGTTGTGGCTAGAGAGTTATCCCGGGGACGTTCCCACCGAGATCGATGCCGATCATTACGATTCGTTGGTCGATCTGCTGGAGCAGAGCGTTGAGCAGTTTGGCGACCAAGTTGCATTTACTAACATGGGCCAGACATTAACCTACCGAGATCTGGATCAACACAGTCGGGATTTTGCCGCCTATGTGCATGGCGAACTGGGTTTGAGACCCGGCGACCGCATCGCCCTGATGATGCCGAATCTGCTGCAGTATCCGATCGCGCTGTTTGGCGCATTGCGGGCCGGTTTGGTGGTGGTAAATGTCAATCCGCTGTACACCCCACGTGAATTAGAGCACCAGCTTAAGGATTCCGGTGCGCTGGCCATTGTAGTTGTGTCCAATTTTGCCCACACCTTGGAGCAGGTGGTGGACCATACGCCGGTTGAGCATGTGATCTTGACCACCATGGGTGATCAGCTCTCCTTACCGAAACGGACGCTGGTGAACTTCGTGGTGAAGTATGTCAAGAAGATGGTACCCAAATACCGCTTGCCGCACGCCCGCTCCTTCCGCTCGGCGCTGGCAAAGGGCAAACACCTTTCCTATCAGCGGCCAGCGGTCAGTGGTGAAGATATTGCCTTCTTGCAGTATACCGGCGGCACCACAGGGGTTGCCAAAGGCGCGATCCTCACCCATCGAAATTTGGTGGCGAATCTGGAACAGATCGGTGCCTATATTGGTCAGGAGCTGGAGACGGGTCAAGAGACGGTCATTACCGCATTACCGCTTTATCATATCTTCGCATTGACGGCGAACTGCCTGTTGTTTATGAAGTTAGGGGCACGCAATGTGCTGATCACCAACCCGCGAGATCTACCGACATTCGTCAATATTTTGAAGGCAAATCCGTTTACCGTAATGACCGGGGTGAATACGCTGTTTAATGCGTTGATCAACAGCCCGGGCTTTGATGATTTGGATTTCTCCGGATTGAAGATCAGCCTCGGTGGCGGCATGGCCGTACAACGCAGTGTGGCCGAGCGTTGGGAAGCGATCACTGGCTCTCGCTTGCTGGAAGGCTATGGTTTGACGGAGTGTTCGCCGGTGGCGTCTGTTGCACCACATAACAGTAAGGGCTACGACGGGACCATAGGTTTACCGCTGCCCTCAACTGAGATGCGCGCGGTGGATCCGTTTGGTAAAGAGGTGGCGTTAGGTGAGCGCGGCGAGTTGCAAGTGAAAGGTCCGCAGGTGATGCGGGGCTATTGGCAGCGGGACGATGCCACGGCTGAGGTGTTGCAGGAGGGGTGGTTGAGCACCGGAGATGTAGCCACACAAAATGAGAAGGGCTATTTCACGATTGTGGATCGCCTGAAGGATATGATCCTCGTTTCGGGATTTAATGTGTTTCCCAATGAGATCGAAGAAGTGGTGGTCAGTCACCCAGAGGTGGTGGAGGTGGCGGCCATCGGCGTGCCGGATGACCGTTCCGGCGAGGCGGTGAAGATCTTTGTGGTACGTCAGTCGAGTGCGTTAAGTAAAGAGACGCTGTTGGCGCATTGCCGTGAGAGCCTAACCAACTACAAGGTGCCGCGCTTTATTGAGTTTCGGGATGAGTTACCCAAGTCCAATGTGGGTAAGATCCTGCGGCGCGAGTTGCGTGACGAAGCGGGCCGCGCGGCGTAATGGCTCGTCGATAGGACAACACCTCGTTGGCTTGCGCCGCGGGGTGTTTTGCTATTAGCCGTGGGGGAAGCGCTGTTTTTTGAGCCGGTTGACGAGCGCGTCACCGGTGGAATGTGATCGCGACCTAGGGGGGGACGTCCGCACCGCCCTGGGCCACGATAGCCGAGCCAAATCCGATGATGGTTGCGAATAGGGCGCCCTTAGGCACCCGTGAACGCGTTAGTTGGGCAGGGTGACATTCACTTCCAGCACGGCCAGTTGTTCGTCGTTATGATCGAGCTGGATCTGGATCTGATCCGGCTCGATATCGACGTATTTGCCAATGACGGCGAGCAGATCTTGCTCGAGCTGTGGCAAATAGCTCGGACCCGAGCGGTGTGCGCGCTCATGGGCAACGATGATCTGCAAACGTTCTTTCGCCGTTTGGGCCGAGGCGGACGGTGTGTCCTTTTTAAAGTAATCCAACAATGACATGGTTATCCCCCAAACAGTTTCTGTAGCCAGCCCTTCTTGTCTTCGGTGACAAAGCGCATAGGACGTTGCTCTCCCAGCAGCCGTGCGACGGTGTCGTCGTAAGCTTGCCCGGCACTGCTTTGTTGGTCGAGGATCACTGGGTTGCCGCTGTTGGACGCTTTGAGCACCGAGCCGCATTCGGGGATCAGTCCGATCATCGGAATGGCGAGGATCTCGGCAACATCGTCAAGGCTCAGCATGTCGCCGGAGTCGACACGGCTTGGCGCGTAACGACACAGCAGCAGGTGTTCTTTGACCGGCTCTAACTCGCGCTCTGCGCGTAAAGAGCGGCTTTGCAACATGCCGAGGATCCGGTCGGAGTCGCGCACCGAAGAGACCTCTGGATTGGTGGTAACAATGGCTTCATCGGCATAATACAGGGCCATCATGGCGCCGTGTTCTATCCCCGCCGGGCTGTCGCAGATAATGAAGTCAAAGCGCTGTTTGAGCTGCTCCAGGATCTGGCCGACCCCTTCGCGGGTCAAGGCGTCTTTATCCCGAGTTTGGGAGGCGGGTAGGATGTAGAGCGCGTCGCAGCGTTTGTCTTTGATCAGCGCCTGATTGAGGTTGGCTTCGCCATTGATCACATTAACAAAGTCGTAGACGACGCGGCGCTCGCAACCCATGACGAGATCCAGGTTACGTAGGCCGATATCAAAATCGATCACAACGGTTTTGTGGCCTTTTTGGGCGAGGCCCATGGCGATGGACGCGGACGTCGTGGTTTTGCCAACGCCGCCCTTGCCAGACGTGACAACAATGATTTTTGACATGATGGGGAAGTTCCTTATTGGGGACAGGGCAGTGCGCTGTGTAGGATCCGGCCATGCTCCAGTTGGATCATGGTGGGCTTTTGCCAATGGGTGGGATCCTGGTGCTCAGATAGGTGGTAATGGCCAGCGATGGCGACCAGCTCGGCCTGCAGATCATGACAAAAGATCCGCGCGTCGGTGTTGCCGGTCGCACCGGCAAAGGCACGGCCTCGCATGGCGCCGTAGACATGGATGCTGCCATCGGCCACCAACTCAGCGCCGTTGCTGACCGGTGCTAACACCACCAGATCGCCGCCTTGCGCGTAGATCTGTTGGCCGGAGCGTACTGGACGGTCGATCACTTTCAGTGGGCTGTGCTGGATATTGGCGCGCCGGTTGGGGCGAAGACAGGGTAAGGCATTTTCTTGCGCCTGTTGCTGATAGCCTTCGCAGGCGTCGATCAACGCCATTGGCTTGAGATCATTGCCTCTTACGGTCGTCAAGATCTGCTCGAGTGGCATAAGTGGGGGCTGTAAGCCACTGAGATCCAGTATGACCGGCATTTGACTGAACAGCTTGGGCGCTTTTTGGACGTGCTGTTTTAGTTGTTGCTCGAGTTGGTCGACTGTCTGCCCGACCAACTTGAGGATCGACAGGGTAAAGCTGCCGCCTTTAAATTCGATTGCCGGAGTGTGCATCTGGCCTCATACTGCTGGGCATTGCTTGGCAATTCTCGTGCCACGCTGGATTTTTTCGCTGATCCGCATGTTATAGTCGAGGCAGGATAGCCGCAACCGATAAATAGTGATAAGTACCTAAATAACCATGATTTGTGCAGTATATAAAAGCAGCAAGAAGGCGGACACTTACCTGTTTGTCACTCGCCGAGACGATTTCTCCAAGGTGCCAGAGACGCTGATGGCGATCTTTGGCGTTCCCCAGTTTGTGATGATCGTGCCATTGTCTAAACTCAGTAAACTTGGTCAGTCCGATCTGCCGAAAGTCGAAGCGGCGCTGACTGAGCAAGGCTTCTTTCTTCAGTTGCCACCGCCGCCTGAGAATTTGTTGAAGCAACACCGTGCTCATCTGGGCCTCGACGTACACACAGAAAAATAATATCGGAAACATCATGTTTAAACGGATACTTCTCTCTTGCACACTGCTACTAAGCCCCACCTCCTTCGCCACAGAGCAAGCGGAGTTTTTGCAGTATGTGGAAGGATTAAAGCTGGAAGCGCAGCAAGCCGGGATCTCATCACAAACCGTCGATGAAGCGTTTGAGGGCATCAAACTGTTCAAACGGGCGATCGCCGCCGATCGAAACCAGCCGGAACAAAAGAAAACACTCGATACCTATCTGCCGCAAGCGGTTCCCCAGTGGAAGATCGATCAAGCTCGCAGGTTGTACAAGGAGCACCGCGAACTGCTGACGGAAGTTGGCAAGGCATACGGGGTCCAACCTCGTTTTATCGTGGCTCTGTGGGGCATTGAGACGAACTTTGGTGGGTACACGGGTAACTACTCGGTCGTTGGTGCTACCGCATCTTTGGCGTATGAAGGACGCCGTGAAGCGTTTTTCAAAGAGCAATTGTTGGCGGCGCTGAAGATCATCGATGATGGCCATATCACGGCGGATAAAATGCGCGGTTCGTGGGCGGGCGCCATGGGGCAGACCCAGTTTATGCCGACCTCATTTTTGGCCTATGCGGTGGATCATGACGGCGATGGTCGTAAGGATATCTGGCATACCTTGCCGGATGTGTTCGCCTCGGCCGCAAACTACCTGAAGCAGGTCGGTTGGGAAGAGGACAAAACCTGGGCGCGTCAGGTCTCCTTGGTGAATGAGATCAACGATGATCTTAAAGGCCTGAAGGTGAAAAAAACCTTGGCGGAGTGGCAAGCGCTGGGCGTTCGTCGCTGGGATGGCTCAGATCTGCCGGTGCGGGACATTCAGGCGTCACTGGTGTTTCCTGACGATGAATCGGGTCGGATCTATCTGGCGTATGCCAACTACGATGCCTTGATGCGTTGGAATCGCAGTCACTATTTTGTGGTCGCGGTCGGATATTTGGCGGATAAAATCAAGTTCGATAACTGAATCTGCAGCCACTCAGGTATAATACGCGCCCTCAATTTTGAGGGCGCCGCTGTTTGCGGTTGACGATATTGGCGAGGAGCAGCAATGACAGAGACAGCACCATTTTGGCATAAAGCGTTAGCGGATATGACGGAAGCAGAGTGGGAATCGCTGTGTGACGGTTGCGGCAAGTGCTGTCTGAACAAGTTGATCGATGATGACACCGAAGAGGTGCATTTTACCAACGTGGCGTGTCAGTTACTCAACCATAAGAGTTGTCAGTGCACCAAGTACGACAAGCGTTTTAAGTTTGTACCGGATTGCTACAAGGTTTCGTTGGAAAACCTGGATGAGTTGTATTGGTTCCCGCCCAGTTGTGCCTACCGCCGCCTGCATGAAGGGCGGGGCTTACCCAGCTGGCATCCGCTGCTGACTGGCAGCGGCTCAGCGATGCACGCTGCTGGGATGTCGGTACGCAACAAGGTGTTGGATGAACGTGATGTGGGCACGGAAAGTCATGTTCTGGTTGGCTGCATTGTCCGCTGGCCAGCGGAAGACATCGATTAAGAAAAGGGGCTTTGGGCCCCTTTTTTGATCTGCGTTGTGATCAACGGAGGCTGATCGTCAGCGTTTAATCCCAAACGTTTCCAGTGCCATTCGACTCACCCTCGTGTTGAGGGCAGCCAGCGTTGTTTGTGGAACTCATTGGGGTAAGCTCGGCCGGATCCACACGTACTGCCGTGCTGCTTCGTGGCGATCCGCGCTGCGCGTTGCTGCAGAGATATGGACAATCGCGCCAGCTCTGGGGCACTCAGGTAAAGCACAGGCGCAAGGCCGTTTTCGCCCAAGGCTCTCTAACGTGGTAGCGCGTTGGATGTGCCCGCGTTCCAAGTTGCTTCGTGTGGCAAAACCGTTTGGAAAAACAGTTTGGCAAAACAGCTTGGCACAACAGGGCATCAACCTCGCACTTGCCACAGGAGTGGGATCATCAGAGCACCGGACTGTCGGAGCAACTCATTGTGACAGCGCACGCTCGCTGGGAACGTCTTAGTGTTTATTTTGCCACTCTCACTAAGCGCGCTCCGGCAAACAGGCACCAAAGCGCTAGGTAGATAACAAAAACGACCACCATCCATTGTGCCATTGTGATCCCCAGCCATTGCCAAGCTTCGTCCGCGCACTGGCCCCGCGGTTGAAACAGGTTTGGCCACCATTGGTGTAATGGCATCCAGGTTGGGAAATTGGGAATATAGTCGCAGGATGGGCCGAATAGACCGACGTTTTCGGTTCCCGATTGCTTGTTGACCAGCTCCAGCGACAGCCAAAGCCCCCAGGCTGCGCTGGCCAGCCAGGCGGCAAACCCGAATAGACTGACGAATGGATGACGCGGCAGCAAAAGGCCGAGCAGAGCCGCCAGCGCCAAGGCCAGTACGGCGACGCGAATGTAGATACAGTAGAGGCAGGGCTCAAGTTGCATTTGGTGCTGGAAGACCAGCGCGGCGGCAAAGAGGCCAAGGCAAGACAAAAGTAGAAGCAGCCAGCTAAGTCGCTGCTGGCTAAAGCGTGATAGAGCAGTCAGCATAGTATTTCCATCGACAAAGAGTGGTGGTGGCGTTCATCGTACATTATCGTCATTAATGACCACCGACCGGCATTACGACAGCGTGATTGGGCTGTGACAGCCAGCCTTGATCGGTCATAAAGGTCGTTGACTCGCTGAGCACCCCAAACTGGATCATCAATAATCCGACTAAGGTCAGTACGATGGTATATGGCAAAGCCAGCACCACCATCTTGCCATAAGATAGGCGAATGAGTGGAGAAAGCGCTGAGGTTAACAAAAATAGGAACGCAGCTTGGCCATTCGGGGTTGCCACAGAGGGTAAGTTCGTCCCGGTATTGATCGCCACAGCGAGTTGCTCGAATTGACTCTGCGTGATCTCGCCAGCGAGCAGTGCCGATTTGACTTCGTTGATGTACACGGTACCGACAAAGACGTTATCGGACACCATGGAAAGCATGCCGTTCGCTAAATAGAACATGACGGACTGGGTATTGCCTTCGAAATACAGTACCCAGGTGATCACCGGATAGAACAGCTTCTGATCGATGATCACCCCAACGATCGCGAAGAATACGGCGAGCAGGGCAGTGAAGGGGAGGGCTTCTTCAAACGCCTTACCCAGAGAGTGTTCGTCGATAACGCCGTTAAATGAGGTGCATAAGATGATGACCGATAGGCCGATCAATCCCACTGCGGCTAGGTGCAGCGCCAGTCCGGCGATCAGCCAGATGCCAACCGCTCCCTGCACGATTAACTGCATGTTTTCTTTGTTGGTTCGGTTGGCGTCCTCATGCTCTGCGTATTCAACTAAGATCTGACGTACGGCAGGGGGTAATTCGGCACCATAGCCAAACCATTTCAGACTTTCTACGCAGTAGCAGGTGATCAAACCGGCGATCAATACGGGAATGCTAACCGGTGCCATGCGGATAAAAAATTCGCCAAAGTCCCAGCCAGCTTGGGCGGCAATGATCAGGTTCTGTGGCTCCCCGACCATGGTACAGACTCCCCCCAGCGCCGTTCCCACACCAGCGTGCATCATTAGGTTGCGAAGAAAGGCGCGAAACTGCTCAAGATCGTCTTTGCGGAGTTCCAGCTCCTCATCGCTGTTGTGATCGTGATGCTGACTGAACCCCTTACCTGATGCCACTTTGTGATAGATCGAATAGAAGCCGACGGCCACGCTGATCACCACCGCGATCACGGTCAGCGCATCGAGGAAAGCGGAGAGAAACGCGGACGCCAGACAAAAAGCCAGAGAGAGGAGTCGTTTGGATTTGAGTTTGGTGACCAACTTGGTGAAGACGAACAGCAGCAATTGCTTCATAAAGTAGATGCCGGCGACCATAAATATGAGCAACAACAAGACTTCTAGGTTGGCTTCGAGCTCATGTAGGACCTGGGTTGGTGTGGTCATACCAATGGCGACGGCCTCAATCGCCAGCAATCCGCCGGGTTGCAGGGGGTAACATTTCAGCGCCATTGCTAAGGTAAAGATGAATTCGACCACTAAGACCCAGCCTGCAACAAACGGGTCGGCGTAAAAAAGGACGGGATTAATCAACAAAAAGATAAGAATGGCCGCTTTATACCACTTCGGTGCATTGCCCAAAAAGTTGTGAATGAAAGCCTGCCGTAGCGTTAGCGCCATAGCGTCCTCGAATTGTTGTGCTTACGCGGCACCTATTGCGGGTAAGCTGGTTTTGGTGGTGGGATTTTAACGATTCATGGTCATTTGGCAACGACCTATTCACAATTGAGACCTGTGTGATGCAATTATCAGCAGGAAGTGACCGGGATATTGACAGAGATCGCACTGAACTGGTCGTGAACGGTTGAAACTTGCCTTTTACTTTCCATTTCGGGTCGCTCTGGTATGATCAGCAGACAACTAAAAATGCGATAACAAGATTAACAGGCTGCCGTACAATGATTATTAAAGCCCAAAGTCCCGCCGGATTTGCCGAGGAATATATCGTCAAGTCCATCTGGAATAACAAGTTCCCACCAGGTTCTATCCTCCCGGCAGAACGTGAGCTGTCGGAATTGATTGGAGTGACCCGCACAACGCTGCGAGAAGTGTTACAGCGATTGGCTCGCGATGGCTGGTTGACTATCCAACACGGCAAACCCACCCAAGTGAACAACTTTTGGGAAACCTCGGGTTTGAATATCCTCGAGACCATTGCCCGTCTCGATCAGGACGGAGTGCCGGAGTTGATGGATCAACTGCTGGCGGCGCGAACCAATATCAGCGGGATCTATACGCGATCCGCCGTTCGCAATAGCCCAGCCAAGGTTCGTGAGTTGCTGGCCCAGGTCGAGTCGCTCGAGGAGGATGGGGCGGCCTATGCTGAGTTCGACTATCGTCTGAATCACTCGCTGGCATTCGCATCGGGTAACCCGATCTACTCTTTGATCCTTAATGGATTTAAGGGCTTGTACAGCCGTGTCGGTAAGTATTACTTCAGCTATCCGGAAGGCCGTGAAGTCGCTCGTAACTATTACCTGGCATTGGATGCGTTAACCGTTAAGGGTGATGTGGAAGGTGTACTGCCATTAGTACGCCAGCATGGCATGGAGTCCGGTCGTGTTTGGCAGCAGATCCGCGGCGATATGCCAAAGGATATCGCCGAGACCAATGTGTAACGATTAATCGCTGGTAGGGCAACGCGCGAGCAACTCCGCGTTGCCGTTGTCTTTCTCCTCTTCAAGTCGCACATCGAACCCCCACAGTCGGTGCAGGTGTTTAACCACCTCATGGTGACTGTCCGCCAGTGGCGTACGATCTTGTGGGGTATAGCGCAAGGTGAGACTGCGATCGCCGCGCACTTTCACATTCCAGACCTGAATATTCGGTTCCAAGTTGCTTAGGTTGTACTGTTTCGCCATGGCGGAGCGGACTTCTTGATACCCGGTTTCATCATGGATAGCGCCGATCTCTAGGTAGTTCTTACGATCGTCATCGTGGATCTGGAACAATCGGAACTGGCGGATCAATTTGGGCGAAAGGTACTGGGCTATAAAGCTTTCGTCTTTGAAGTTTTGCATCGCAAAGTGTACGGCATCTAACCAGTTACTCCCAGCGAGCTCGGGGAACCACTCTTTGTCTTCCTCGTCAGGCTGCTCACAGATCCGTCGTATATCCTGAAACATGGCGAAGCCGAGTGCATAAGGGTTGATCCCGCTGTAGTAGGGGCTGTTGTAGGGGGGTTGAGCCACAACATTGGTATGGCTTTGTAAAAACTCCAGCATAAACCGGTCGGTGACAAGCCCTTCGTCATACATATGATTGAGGATGGTGTAATGCCAGAAGGTCGCCCAGCCTTCGTTCATGACTTGGGTCTGTTTCTGCGGATAGAAGTACTGTGAGATCTTACGAACGATCCGCACCAGTTCGCGCTGCCATGATTCTAACAGTGGGGCGTTCTTCTCGATGAAGTAGAGAATATTCTCTTGAGGTTCGGCGGGAAACCGCACCTCTTCTTCGGCTTTTTCCTCGGCCATATTGCGAGGCAGCGTGCGCCACAGATCATTGACCTGACTTTGCAGATACTCCTCTCGTTCTTTTTGCCGTTGTTTTTCCTCTCGTAGTGAGATCTCAGCGGGGCGCTTATATCGATCGACGCCCAGATTCATCAGCGCATGGCAGGAGTCGATGATCTCCTCGACGGCGTCGATCCCATGCTGGCGTTCGCACTCGGCGATGTAGTTTTTTGCAAAGACTAAATAGTC
This sequence comes from Ferrimonas pelagia, assembly GCF_039543565.1. Taxonomy (NCBI): domain Bacteria; kingdom Pseudomonadati; phylum Pseudomonadota; class Gammaproteobacteria; order Alteromonadales; family Ferrimonadaceae; genus Ferrimonas; species Ferrimonas pelagia. The sequence continues at coordinate 39,194 of NZ_BAABJZ010000101.1, forward strand.
GATGATGGAATCCGCATCGGTCCAGGTACGAAACAGGTAGTTGCCCTTAAAAAAGCTGTTATGGCCATAACAGGCATGCGCCATCACTAAGGCTTGCATCGTGATGGTGTTCTCTTCCATGAGATAGGCAATACAGGGATTGGAGTTGATCACGATCTCGTAAGCCAGCCCCATCTCACCCCGTTTGTAGTGACGCTCGGTTTCGATGAACTTCTTACCAAAGGACCAATGGGCATACCCTATCGGCATACCAACACTGGCATAGGCGTCCATCATCTGTTCGGCCGTGATCACCTCGATCTGATTGGGGTAGCTGTCGAGCCGGTAATGCTCGGCGATGCGAGCGATCTCGACTTGATACTGCTCCAGTAGCGGAAAGGTCCAGTCAGGTCCGTCTGAAAGTGTGGTACGTTCAGTCATCGTCGCGCCTCCCCTCAATGATTATGCCGCTTGTTGTTTTTTAAACAGCTCTCGGAATACCGGATAGATATCCTCCACTGAGCGAATATGCTGTAACGCGAAGTGAGGGTTGCTGCCCGCCAACGCTTCGTATTCACGCCAGAGGGTCTGATGTGCTCGGTTGGTGATCTCGATGTAGGTGAAATAGCGGCACACCGGAAGCAACTTTTTGTCCAATAATTCACGGCATTGGGGCGAATCATCGGCCCAGTTATCGCCATCGGATGCCTGAGCGGCGTAGATATTCCACTCGTCCGCCGGGTAGCGCTCCTGCTGGATCTCATGCATCAGCTTCAGTGCACTGGACACGATGGTCCCACCGGTTTCCTGACTGTAGAAAAACTCATGCTCATCGACCTCTTTGGCCTGAGTATGATGGCGAATAAACACGACATCCAAAGACTTATAGGTGCGGGTTAAAAACAGATAGAGCAAGATGTAGAACCGTTTGGCCATGTCCTTGGTGGCTTGATCCATCGAGCCCGACACATCCATCAGGCAGAACATCACCGCCTTGGAGGTGGGTACTGGACGTTTCACAAAGGCGTTATAGCGAAGGTCAAAGGTATCGATGAATGGCACGGCGTCGATCTTACGCTGCAGCGCTGCGATCTCTTCTTCTAGCTGTTTGATGGTGTCGGCGCACGAGCCCGGAGTATCGAGCAGTTTCGCCAGCTCCTGCTCCAGCTCGGCTTTTCGGCGTCGCTTACTGCCGGACATGGCTGTGCGCCGCGCCAGTGACTGGCGTAATGACCGGACGATATGAATATTGGCCGGTACGCCATCGGTAGTGACCCCGGCCCTGAAGGTCTTAAACTCGACGAGTTTATCCAAGCTGTTTTGCTGCAGGTTGGGCAGGGCCAGATCGTCAAACAGCATATCCAGGTATTCGTCTTTGGAGATATCAAAGACGAAGTCGTCCTGACCTTCGCCGGTGTCAGACGCTTGGCCTTCACCCGCGCCGCCACCGCCACCACCGGGGGGGCGCTCGATCCGGTCACCGCGGGTGAACTGATCATTCCCGGGGTGCACGCGCTGACGATCACCGCCTGAGCCATGATGGAACACAGGTTCGGTGATGTTCTTGGCTGGGATGCTGATCTTTTCACCGCTGGTGACATCAGTGACACTGCGTTTGGTCACTGAGTCCGAGACGGCTTTCTTAATTTGCTGTTTATAACGTCGCAGAAAGCGCTGTCGATTTACCGTGCTCTTTCCTTTGGCGTTTAACCGACGATCAATAAAATGCGCCATACCCGGAACTCCTCATAGTCGTTAACTGGACTTGCGGACACGTAGGTACCACTCGGACAGTAATCGAACCTGCTTTCGGGTATATCCCTTCTCCATCATGCGATCGACAAAGTCGTCGTGTTTCTTTTGCTCATCCAATGAGGTCTTGGTGTTGAAGGAGATCACCGGCAACAGATCTTCGGTGTTGGAGAACATTTTCTTCTCAATGACCGAGCGCAGTTTCTCGTAACTGGTCCAGTTCGGATTCTTGCCGCCGTGGTTGGCGCGGGCCCGCAGTACGAAGTTGACGATCTCGTTACGAAAGTCCTTCGGGTTGCTTATGCCTGCGGGTTTCTCGATCTTTTCCAGTTCGGCGTTGAGCGCGGCGCGGTCGAACAGTTGCCCGGTTTCAGGATCACGATATTCCTGATCCTGGATCCAGAAGTCGGCATAGGTCACGTAGCGATCAAAGATGTTTTGGCCGTATTCGGAGTAGGATTCCAGATACGCAGTTTGGATCTCCTTGCCGATGAATTCGACGTATTTGGGGATCAGATAACCTTTCAGGTGCTCGAGATATTTCTCGGCGATCTCGCCTTGGAACTGCTCGCGCTCGATCTGCTTTTCCAGGACATAAAACAGGTGGACTGGGTTGGCAGCTACCTCGGTATGATCGAAGTTAAAGACGCGGGACAAGATCTTAAAGGCGAAGCGGGTTGAGAGACCGTTCATGCCCTCATCGACGCCGGCAAAGTCGCGGTACTCTTGATGCGATTTGGCCTTGGGATCGGTGTCCTTCAGGGTTTCGCCATCATAAACCCGCATCTTCGAGTAAATGGACGAGTTCTCAGGGTCTTTTAGTCGTGACAGAACACTGAATTGGCTGAGGATCTTCAAAGTGCCCGGGGCACACTGAGCTTGCGATAGCTCTGAGCTTTCGAGCAGCTTTTCGTAGATCTTTTGTTCTTCTGACAGGCGCAGGCAGTAAGGCACTTTGACGATGTAGACACGGTCAAGGAAGGCTTCGTTGTTTTTGTTATTGCGGAAGGTCTGCCATTCTGATTCATTCGAGTGCGCTAGGATGATGCCACTGTAGGGCAGGGCAGATAACCCTTCGGTGCCGTTGTAGTTGCCTTCCTGTGTCGCGGTAAGCAGTGGGTGCAATACCTTGATCGGCGCCTTAAACATCTCAACGAATTCCATGATCCCTTGGTTGGCTTTACACAAGGCACCAGAGTAGGAGTACGCGTCGGCATCGTCCTGAGCGAAATGTTCTAGCTGGCGAATGTCGACTTTACCGACCAAGGAGGAGATATCCTGGTTGTTTTCATCACCGGGTTCGGTTTTGGCGACGGCGATCTGATCCAGCACCGACGGGTAAACTTTGGCGACGCGGAATTGGCTAATATCACCGCCAAAGTCATGCAGGCGCTTGGCAGCCCAGGGTGACATGACATTGCGTAGATACCGGTTTGGTACGCCGTATTCGGACTTGAGGATCCCGCCATCTTCTTCTAAATCGAACAAACACAGAGGGTGATCGTTGACTGGGCTGCGTTGACCATTCGCGGTTAGGACGTAGATGGGGATCTTGCAGATCAGCTTTTTCAGCTTTTCAGCCAGCGAAGACTTACCGCCACCGACGGGACCCAGCAGATAGAGGATCTGCTTTGATTCTTCGAGCCCTTGAGCCGAGTGCTTTAGATAGGAAACAATCTGCTCAATCGCTTCCTCCATACCATAAAATTCGGAAAATGCCGGATATCGAGGCACGACCCGGTTGCTGAATATCCGTGACAGACGGGGATCCAGTGCGGTATCCACCATTTCGGGTTCACCGATGGCCATTAAAAGCCTTTCCGATCCCGTTGCATAGGCGCTGCGATCCGTTTTACACAGTTCTAGAAAATCCTGCAGGCTGTAGTCTTCGTCGCGGGTTTGTTCGTAACGATGCTGATAATGCTCAAAGATGCTCATGTGCCACCCCCCAAATCGGAAAATGTAAGTGAAGGTGACCTTCACGATCGTCCCTCTCACAAAGCGTAGACTGAAAAGACTTAATAGATTCAATAAAAAAAAGAAAAGAATCGGATCGTGTCGATGCCCTGCATCGTGTTGGTTCATCTCACTGTTCAGGCGTTTGATCAGTAGACCCGTTGAGGCGAGTTGAAGTTGCATTTAGTTTGTTATAAGCAGCAAAAAGGGCCCTTTCGGGCCCTTCGATTTGATTGCAATGCTTGGCTTATTGCGTGAAGTTTTGGTTCACAAAATCCCAGTTCACCAGATTCCAGAAGGCTTCCATGTAGTTTGGACGCGCATTGCGGTAATCGATGTAGTAAGCATGCTCCCACAGATCGACGGTTAGCAATGGCACGTCGTCACCTGTCAGTGGGGTAGCGGCATTGCTGGTGTTGACGATAGCCAACGATCCATCGGCTTTTTTCACCAGCCAAGTCCAGCTGCTGCCAAAATTATTGATGGCCGCGTTGGTGAACTCAGTTTTGAATGCCTCAAAGGAACCGAAGGCTGTGGCGATGGCGTCGGCGATGGCACCATTGGCTTCGCCCCCCGCATTTGGCGCCAGGCAATGCCAATAAAAGGTGTGGTTCCAGATCTGGGCGGCGTTGTTGAAGACACCGCCGTCAGAGGTCTTGATGATCTCTTCCAGAGATTGGCTCGCCAGCTCAGTGCCTTCGACCAGTCCGTTCAGTTTGATGACGTAGGTGTTGTGATGCTTACCATAGTGAAACTCAAGGGTTTCGGCAGAAATGTGGGGCTCCAGCGCGTCCTTGGCGTACGGTAAGGCGGGTAATTCGAAAGCCATTGCTCATCTCCTAATTATGTAGATTGTTCTCGTGTCCTTGTGCTGTTGGTCAGTTTACCTGACCAAATTGTGATGCGCATCAACTACTGTGCTTTCAGAGAGTTGATCGGTGATTTTTTTACCCACAAAGATCTTATGGTTTTGTGACCGGGGTCTAATGGCGTAAAATGGGGGCAATAACCCAAGTGAGAGCTGTGTTTACATGGAAACGATCGATAAAATCAAAAGCCAAATTGAGCAAAATGCCATCATTCTGTACATGAAGGGATCGCCTAAATTACCGAGCTGTGGCTTTTCTGCGCAAACGGCGCAAGCAATGATGCAGTGCGGTGAGCAGTTCGCTTATGTCGACATTCTGCAGAACCCAGATATTCGCGCGGAACTGCCCGCGTTTGCCAACTGGCCGACTTTTCCCCAGCTGTGGGTTGAGGGTGAGCTGATCGGTGGCTGTGATATCGTCATGGAGATGTTCCAGAAAGGCGAGTTGCAGACCTTGATCAAAGAAGCAGCGGCCCGTAATAAATCCGACGACGCGTGATAAGCGGGATTTAAGCGGACAAAAAAACGGAGTCATGGACTCCGTTTTTTTATGATGCGTACGGTGGGATCAGCCTTTCAAGCGAATGGCCTGAAGATGCAACATCTCAGTGGCCAGCGTTGCGCCCGCCAGCGCGGTAATGTCGGCATGATCGTAAGCGGGGGCCACTTCGACCAGATCCATGCCAACGATATTCAATCCGACCAGTCCCCGTAGGATCTTCATCGCTTTGTCGGTCGTCAAGCCACCGCACACTGGCGTGCCGGTACCGGGGGCGTAGGCGGGATCGAGACAATCGATGTCAAACGTCAGGTAGATGGGCAGATCGCCGACGCGCTGCTTGATCGTGGCAATGATGCTGTCCGCGGACATGTCATTGGCTCGATCCGCTTCGATCACCTGAAAACCATGATCTTGTTCGATGTATTCGGTACGGATCCCGATCTGGATCGAGTGGTCGCGGTCGATCAGCCCTTCGTTGGGGGCGTGATAGAACATGGTGCCATGGTCAAATCGGCTGCCCGCGCTGTAGGTGTCGGTGTGGGCGTCGAAGTGGATCAGTGCCATCTTACCAAAGTGGCGAGCATGCGCGCGTAACAAGGGTAGGGTGACGAAATGGTCGCCGCCAAAGGTCAGTAGGGTTTTACCTTGAGCCAACAGGCTGTCAGCATGTGCCGTTAATCCTGTCATCATCTGCTCTGCATCGCCGCAGTCAAACACCAGATCACCGCAATCGGCGATGCTCAGTTTGTCGCGAAGATCAAACTTCCAAGGCCAGCGTGCACCTTCCCATGCCAGGTTGACGGAAGCTTTGCGCAGTGCTTCCGGGCCCTGACGGGCGCCAGGACGACCTGTGGTGGCCAGATCGAATGGTACGCCGGTGATCACCAGATCGGCGTCGCTCTCATGCGGTCGAAAATTCAATGGCTGTCGGAGAAAGCCAAACGCATTGGCGTAGAGGGAATAATCAGGCTTATCGGCTAAGGTGGCCATAAGGCTCCTTCATCTATGTGTACGTTCGCCCGATAGCTAGGGGCGCATTTGCGGAGTATTTTCTCTCGCGCTTGGGGTTTTGTCATCACTTCGTCGCCAGATTCTGCTGGTGGGACTTGGCGACTGCATTGAATCTAGTCAATTGGACAGATCCTGGATCCCAGCATAAGGTCTGTGGAGCTCAGATGTTTCATGGTGGGGCCTTATGCGTTGGTTAAGTGCGTTGATGTTATTGTGTGGCTGTGCTGGCGGCTCGAGCGCCCCTGCCCCGCCAGAGCTGCCCGTTCATCCGAGTGCGCTGAGGTTCACCCAAGCCCTGAATCAGGCCGATCTCACCTATTTGCAATCCATCTTTCAACCGGCCCATCCGCTGGCGGAGGTCGATCCTGCTTTTGCCGTTGATCCCGGCTGGCAAGTGTTGGCAGACGAATGGTTGGCGGATCTGCTGATGCATGCACAGGACGGCGACTGGCAGCTACGTAAGCCACTGGCAGTGAGTGAGGACGGTAGCTTCCGTCTGCAATACCGCTTGGTCCACGCTGATTTTAGCGTCGAGTACTTCTACTTCGATGCCCGTTTTACCGCTTCATCTGTGCGTCTTGAGGATATGGGGAACCGGCTGTTCCAATTGAGTCAGGTTGGATTAATGGAAGAGCTGTATCACCGTATGATGTTGGGCCACACGCGGTCTTCGGCGGATTTTTCGTCGTTTTTTTCCCAGATAGGGCCCCTTAACCGTGGGGAGATCGGGCCCGAGCCTTTGCTGGAAAGCTATACGGATATGCCCGACTGGCTGCAGCAAAATGTGTTACCCCGTGATCTGATGCTCCGATCCTTGATGGCATACGGCCAAAGCTGGTATGCAGAGCTTTCCCCAGGGACAAAGCAACGACTCTTGGGCAGCGACTACCCCTTATTGGAAACCACCTTGTGCCTGCAATTGCCGGACCGCAACTGCGGGGCGCATTTCTCCCGTTTACCGCTGGCGCTGCGTCAGGATGTGGCGTTGCAGGCCGAGATGGGGATCCGCGCATTGCAGCGTGGTGACACGACGGAAGCGAGGGGGTTTGCGCAAATGGCGTTGATCAGCGGCATCGACTATTTCCCGGCGTATTGGCTGCAGATGCAGCTAGGGATCCTACTGGGCGACTACACCGGTGCGCTTGCCGGGTTGGATAGCATGGTGCAGCATTTCGATGTTCCGATCAGCAAAAGCATGTTGACCCAGATGTATCCGGATCAAGGCCAGCAGTTTTTGCGCTCGGCGGATTTCCGCCGTTGGGCTGAGCAGTTCCCGCAAGAGTGAGGCTGTTGCACTGAAGCTGGCGGCCTCACTCGGGATCGGGTTAGCGCAGCTGGGTGACCATCTGGTTTTGACTAAAGCGGACCTTGGATGCCTTTTCTAAGGCATTGAAGTCGTTTGCGCTACGTTGGCCGACCACGGCCGCCACCACCGAGGTGTAGCCCTGTTTTGGTAGATCCATCAGGGTATCCATCTCCTGGGTCAGAAAGCCTTCTACCGGGCACGAGTCCAGCTCCAGCAGCGCACAGGACAGTAGAAACTGGCCGAACACCAGGTAGACCTGACGCTTTATCCACTCCTGCCGCTCCGCTTGGCTCATGGTATTGACGTAGTTGGTCATCATGGCGATGCGTTCTTCGTTGATCTCACTGCCTCTGACCTTGGCGACGACCTGCTCGATGGCGCGTACATCGGCTTCGCCAAAATCGGTTTTGGCGCAGAACAGGAAAAGGTGGGAGCCGTCGGTGAATTTGGGCTTATTGTTGTCCCAGGCGGCCTGCGCCAGCTTTGCCTTGCGCTCGGGATCGGTGATCACATACAGATGCCACGGCTGGCTGTTGATCGACGTGGGTGCCAAGCACAGCGTATTGAGTAAGGCCTCGATCTTCTCTTCTTCTGCGATCCCATGGGGATCAAACACTTTGGTGGCGTAACGCTGCTCGAGTGCTTGTTGCAAAGTGTGGATCATGTCTGCCTCTTGCTGGAGTGTTTTGGTTAATATGGGTACAAACTATCGGTCGCTCCGATACACCTTGCAAGCAACGGAACTGCGCCAGGTGAGAGGTATATCACACTAACAATAAAAGGATGCATCATGTGGTGGAGAACGATTCATTGGTTGGCTTTGGTTTGTGTCGTGTTGCTTGGCGCTTGCACCAAAACCGCTGAGCGAGATCCTTGGCGTCATTCAGCAACGACGCTGGTTATGGAGTGTGAGGCAGCCCGTTTTATTGCACGAATCGAAGGGCAAGAGGCGTGGTTGTTCCTGCCGTCTGCCACCTATAAGTTGACTGGCACAGAAGCCGCATCCGGTAGCAAATTTCAGAATGATGAGTTGGTCTTTTGGCTCAAAGGCGACGAGGGGCAACTGACGGGGGCGCTGGGCGATCCCACCGGTTGCCACAATAACCGAGCACTGGCGCAGTGGGAACACGCCAAACTGAGCGGGGTCGACTTTCGTGGGATAGGGCAGGAGCCGCCTTGGACGCTGGAGATCGCCGGCGAGCAGATGCGATTGTGGTGGGGTTATGAGCGAAGCAGCATCGAGGTCACGGTGAATAAGGTGGTTCAGTTCAGCCAACGGACGCTCTATCACATAACGGCGTCCGGCGAGCCTTGGAGCGTTGAGCTTTATCCTGGTCCTTGTGCTGACAGCATGAGCGGGGAACAGTTTGACACCAAGATCATGCTGGATACCGGCAAAAGAAAGTATTTGGGATGTGGCAGTGCCTTACACTGAGCAGAGTCGCGTTTGAACGGCTTGTCCGGCTGGCGCACGTTTCTGTTGCGACGAGTTAGGCGCGGTGTTGCCGTCGGCGTCAGCATGCTGTTGCTGGCTTGCTCGCCCGCCCAGCTGCCCCCTTTAAGCCAGGATGCGGTGGTGTTGGCATTCGGTGACAGCTTGACGGCGGGCGTTGGTGCAACGCCGGGTGGCGACTATCCCAATCAGTTGGCAGAGCTGACTGGACTGAGTGTGGTCAACGCTGGCTTGTCTGGCGAGTTAGCCGTACAGGGCAAGGCGCGTCTTCCTGGCCTATTGGCTCAGGTTCAGCCTGATCTGGTGTTGTTGATGAGCGGCGGCAACGACTTTTTGCGCGATCGCCCTCGGGCGCAGGTAAGAGCTGATCTAGCTGAGATGATCGAGCAGGCGCAGGCTAGTGGGGCACTGGTGGTGTTGATCGGTGTGACGGAAAAACGGCTGCTGCTGCGCACCTCCGCTATCTATCATGAGTTGGCGCAGGCGTATCCATTGGTGCTGGCGGAGGATCAGCTCACCCAATTGCTCAAGCGCGCGCGTTATCGCTCCGATCCCATCCATCTTAATGATGACGGCTATCGTCAATTGGCACTCAGCTTGGTGCAGCTGCTGGAGCAGCAAGGTGCGCTCTGATGCGATTGATCGCCATGACGGAGCAAGACCCAGAATTTCGCGAGGTCTGTGCGGCGGGGATCGCCTGGTTACGTCAATTTTATTGGCTGACAGCCGATGTGAAATTGAGTGCGAATGAGACAGACTCACCGTGGCAGGCGGTCGGTTATTATCGGGGCGACAGCTTGTTGATGGTTGCTTTGGTGCGTGTGGTGGGCAGACAGCTGCAGTTGCGAAGCTGGGCGGCTGCTAAGCCGGGACAGGGCGTCGCGAGACCGTTTCTTTGGGCGCTGGAGTTGGCTTACCCGTATTGCACGATGATCAGTCTTTGGTGTGTCGCCGAGACCGGTAACGTGGCGCGGTTTGAGCGGCTCGGGTTTGTTAGCCGAGAGGTTGAACCGTCGCGTCTGTTTGTTGGGCCGAAAGGAGTGGTGTCCGAAGTCAGGATGGAACGGCTCGTCTCAGCGGTGAAGGGCGAGAGACAAAAAGACCGGCCCTAGGGCCGGTCGTTACTTTCGTTAGGCTATGCGCCTTAGAAGTTGGCAGTACGTGGTGCGCGCGGGAATGGGATCACGTCACGGATGTTCTGCACGCCAGTCACGTAGTTGACCAGACGCTCGAAGCCCAGACCAAAACCGGCGTGCGGCACGGTGCCGTAACGACGCAGATCACGGTACCAGTACATCTCATCTTTAGGCAAACCCATCTCGTCCATGCGGGCGTCGAGCATGTCCAAACGCTCTTCACGCTGGGAGCCACCGATCAGCTCACCAATGCCTGGAGCCAGTACGTCCATGGCGGCAACGGTCTTGCCGTCGTCGTTCATGCGCATGTAGAAGGCTTTGATGTCTTTCGGGTAGTTCTTCACGACCACAGGGGCATTGAAGTGCTCTTCCGCCAGGTAGCGCTCGTGCTCGGAGGACATGTCGATGCCCCAGGAAACCGGGAACTCGAACTCGCGACCACAGTTTTGCAGGATCTCAATCGCGTCGGTGTAGTCCACCTGAGCGAAGTCGGCGTCAACGAAGGCTTTCAGGCGAGTTACCACGTCTTTGTTGACGCGCTGCTCGAAGAAGGCCAGATCGTCGGCGCACTCTTCCAGTACGGCACGGAAGCAGTACTTGAGCATGCCTTCGGCCAGCTTAGCGGCATCGTCCAGATCGGCAAACGCCACTTCCGGCTCCACCATCCAGAATTCGGCCAGGTGGCGAGAGGTGTTGGAGTTCTCTGCGCGGAAGGTCGGGCCGAAGGTGTACACCTTGCTCAAACTACAGGCGTAGGTTTCGGCGTTCAATTGGCCGGAGACGGTCAGGAAGGTCTCTTTGCCGAAGAAATCTTTGTCGTAATCGACTTCGCCATTTTCCAGACGTGGCAGGTTGTTCATGTCCAGCGTGGACACGCGGAACATCTCACCGGCACCTTCTGCGTCGGAGGCGGTCAGGATCGGGGTGGACACCCAGATGAAGCCCTGCTCGTGGTAGAAGCGATGGATAGCCTGGGACAGGCTGTTACGTACGCGCATTACCGCACCGGTGATGTTGGTGCGTGGACGCAGGTGCGCGACTTCGCGCAGGTACTCGATGGAGTGGCGCTTGGCCGCCATCGGGTAGGTGTCAGGATCTTCCACCCAGCCAACCACTTTTACCGCTGTGGTTTTCATTTCGAACTTCTGGCCTTTGCCAGGAGACTCGACCACTTCACCGGTCATCTCAACGGAGCAGCCTGCGGTCAGGCGCAGTACTTCATCGTTGTAATTGGGCAGCTCATTGGGGACCACGCCCTGGATCGGGTCAAAACAGGAGCCGTCATAAACAGCAAGGAAGGAAATGCCAGCTTTTGAGTCACGGCGTGTGCGGATCCAACCGCGCACGGTTACTTCGCTGCCGACAGCGTGAGCGCCTTTCAGGACGTCAGCAATGGTTGCCAGGGTCATACTTGGAAAACTCTCCAATGAGTCGAAATCTATGTGGTGTACCGGTTTCTACCGGAACCCGACATCTTACCTTGAAATGCCAGTTTCTCAAGGCCCGACAGGGGCTTTTCCGTAGCCTAATTGTCGAACCAGCTGCTCGAGCATCGCTGCGGTGGCGCCCCATACCTGATGCGGCATGAAGTAAACGCTGTGTTCGCCCTGTCTGCGCTTGATGGGGACGCGCCAACGTTGCTGTGGATCAAGAAAGTCCTGCAGCGGTGCACGAAACAGTCGGGCGACCTCTCGTTCAGACAGGATAGGCTCAAAAGGCGCATTTATGAAGGCGATCTGAGGCCAGACGCGAAAGCGGCTGATGGTATGAAAAGGCGCTAACTCGCCGACGTGTTCGATGACGTTACGGGGCAAGCCGATCTCCTCCCAAGATTCGCGCACTGCGGTTTCGAACGGCGAGGCATCGCCTCGGTCCACTTTACCGCCGGGGAAGGCGATCTGGCCGGCATGGGTCGGCATATCGGCGGTTCGTTCGGTCAGCAAGATGTGAAGCTGTTTATCGTGCTCTTCCAAGGCGATCAGTACGGCGGCATCGCGTAATTTAGGGTGGCTGCCGAGCTCCGCGGCCAATGGGTCTTCTAGCGGGGGCAACGGGCTCATTTGAAACCGGGTGATAAATTGCGCTCGGTTCATGGGATCCTTGTCACTGTTACCTGTGAGTTAACAGCTTGCCAGAGCTCAGCGCGAATAGCACCCGGTAGACGCTTAAAGCGGATGTTCCAGGCTCGCCAACTGGGCTTTGTGCATCACCTCGGCCACATCCCGCTCGGCGTTAACCGGTTGCGAGCAAGCCAAGGCAAGCCGTGCGATGGATTCTTTGAGCTGTGCCTGAGTGGCGACCTCATAAAACGAGGTGTTAAAGCGTTGCCACTGCATCGGCTCGATATCGGTTTCGTACAGCGTGCCCAGTCGAGCGCGCATCACGGCGCTGGGCTCGTTATCGAGATCGGTCATCATCTCAGCACACAAGTAGGGCTGAGCCGCCGAGACACCGGAAAAACTCAGTAGCAACACCGCGATCAACCAACAAGGTTTCATCATACCGCCTCCGAAATGGCCACAGGATCAGAGCAAGCGTCTGTCATGCTACGCCCGCCGATGTGGGATAGATGAGATCATACCGCTTAATGTTTGAGCGAAGCTGAACTAATGATGGAAAAATGCGCCAGTGACTGTGGGTAACTAAGGGGTCAGCCAGTAGGGCACCGCTTGCGCTTGAATAAACGCCTCGGCATCGGCCCCATGCAGGAGCGCTAAGCTGCTGAGTAGGCCGGCTTGCAGGCAGGAGCGGCCGGCAACCGTCAGTTGGGCCGGGCCGCCGTGGGTGGCCCAGCCGGTATTGGCGTTAAGCAGATGGCTGTAACGGATGTTGTTGTGCAGCAAAAAACGTTGGGTGCTGCCGCTGGTGGCGAGCGCTCCGTGGCGGATCGACAGTCGTTGCAGTAAAGCTGGCTCTGATCCGGCCGGGCTGATCCCGATCTGCCAGGGTTTCGCTCTGGGCCGGGACAGCGCAATATCCCCGCCAAAGTTGACCAGCACGGATAACTCGGGGGCGATCTGCGCCATTTGGGCGGCGGTCTTATCCACCGCGTACTCCTTGCCTATCCCACCAAAGTCCAGCTCCATCCCCCACGGTAGCAGGAATTGGTCGCCGTGCAGCTGAACCCGTTGCCACCCGATCCGCGGTAGCAGCGCGTCTATCTGTTGCTGGGTTGGCGGCGCGCCGTCAGCGTTAAACGGCCAGATCTGCCTTAGGAGCCCTGAGGTGATGTCAAACATCCCGTCGCTGAGTTCAAAGCAGGTTTGAGCGAAGTGCAACAAGCGCGTGGTCTCGGGATCTAGCGTGATCTTTGTGCCCCGTGAACGGTGCAGCTGTGCCCACACATTGTCGCGGCGGTAGCGGCTGTATTTATGCTCGATCCCGGTCGCGATCCGACAGGCTTGTTCGAGCAGTTGCTGCGCCAGTGGTTGTGGGCAGGGATCGATCAACAACTCGCAGTCACTGGCCATGGCGACAAAGTGGCCTTGCCAGTGATCTTTGTGGCGGATCAGCGTCGGTATCATGGCGGCGACTCAAAAGCGGTAGCTGATCTGCGCCATCAGCGCCTTGATCTGCGGATAGAGATCCAGCGACTGCAGCTGGCCCGGGCCAGTGTCTCCCTCCGGCGTTTGCACATAATACTCCAGTCGCAGCGATGCTTGCTGCGATCGGCCAACCGGGAAGCCGTATTTCAACCCGACGGTGTAGGTGGTCATTTCGGCCAGTCGATAATCCGCCGTGGCGTACTGCGGACGAGACGCGCCCTCTAATAAGAATGGGCGATAGAAGTCGGCGGCGCTTTGTCGGTAGTAGCGCAGGTGCGGCTCAAGATAATGGCCCTTGTCGAAGCGGTAGTCGAAGCGCAGATCCAGCGTGTGGGAATCAATGCCCCAGTCGTCGGTCATCAAGCGGTAACTGGTATCGAGTACGGGCCCGCCGAGGTGGATCTTGGTCTGCCAGAATAGCGCATGTTTGCTGCGTTGATCGGGGCGGGACTCATAGAGCTGACGCAACGCCGTGCCGGTCTGATCGATAACACTCACCAGCTTGAACGGATCGGTCTGATAACCGTCCACCTGGGCATAGCTGTAGTTAAACTGCATCACGGTGGCGCGGTTGATCACCTGAGTCAGACCGAGGGAGATCTCTGCCGTTCTCTTGTTGTCGCTGCTGTTACCACGGGTGGCATTGAACGCCTCGACAAACGCTTGTTCAGACGGATAGTCCGCGCGTATTGGCATCTGTGCCAAGGGCAATGGGATAGCGCCCTCGGGCTCGATGGTGTCGTAAAACAAGGACGCGCCGACTCGCAGTGCGCTGTTTTTCTTGTTCCAGTAATAGGTTGCACCTCCGCTGAGGCCCAACGACAGATAGTCGTACTCCTTGCTGAGGTGGCTGGCTATGTCGTACTCCCAGCGCGCATTAATCGGTTGGCGCCAGCCCAGATTGAGCTGCAGCCGGGTGTCCTGAAACGAGTCATCCAGCGGCGTATCACCGGCGGCCGTGGTGTATTCACCACGGCCAGAGGGGCGAGTAAAGGTTTGCGCCTGTTGTTGCGCCACTGCGCCGGTGGCCGATGCGCCGGTTAAGGCGTCTAGCGTCAGCGCCATACTGAGCGCACCGTCGTCGGCATTGGTGCGAACGGCCTGGATCTTACCTTCCACGGCGGTGATCCGAGCGCCATCTTCGCCGTAATAGAGCAGCGCGGTATCGAGCTGCCAGCCGGCGTCGTCCTCAAACCAATCGGCTTGCGCGGGCGTGGCGATCAGCGCGGCGCTGGCCACCGCCAAGGCAGCACTGATATTGTAAAAAGCGCCGGAGGCGGTTGGGTTGTGGCTTAGTTGCATCCGCAGCCGCCTCCCGCGGTCCCGCGTCCACCACTGCTGGCCTCTTTCGAGAAGTAGATGTGATCGTCAAAGCCCTTGTCGATGGCGTTGGCCTCCATCGTCATGCGCGGATCGGCCAGTCGTTCCCGTTGCCAGGGCTCGACGCCGAGATGACTGCAACCACTGATCAGCAGCACGCTGCCGAGTAGGGTTAAAAACCGTTTCATCGCGGTCTCCTTACTGCGTGTTTCCTTCCGTGTGAGTTAGCAGCTTTTAGCGGCTCAGCACACCACCGATGCGACATATCACTCAGGCGTTGCATGTTTGCTCGCTCATCGGCTGCTCAGCGCGATGGCGGCTCCGACGCTGCGGCGTCCAGATATTGGCCGATCTCCGCTTTGAGTGCTGCACTCTGGCTTTTACGAAAGCCAATATGGCGCACCAGGATCTCACCGTCTTTGATCAGGTAGCTGGTGGGCATGCCAGGCACCGCAAATGCCGCTGCGATCACACCATCGGGATCGTACTGGACGGGAAAGGTTGCGGGGTACTTGTCTAAAAACGGGAGGGCGTCAGCGGGATCGACATCGACATTGATGGCGACGATCGCCAAGCCCTGATCGGCAAACTCGGCCTGCAGCTCGTTCATAAATGGGAAGCTGTGACGGCAGGGACCACACCAGCTGGCCCAGAAATCGACATACACCACCTTGTCCTGTGACAGTCGATGCAGGCTTTGCTCGGCGTGCGTTACCTGAAAGTCGGGCGCGGGCTGTGCGCTGAGGGAGAGGCTGAACAACAGCGCAACAAATGGGGTGGCGCGAAACAATGCAAACAACGGATCCTCCTTGTGCTCTATGACACCGGCTCGGGAGTCAGATTGTCACTGATGACACCCCATTGGAACACGTTGTTAACAAAAAGTTTGGTAAATTTTCGCGATTGAAAATCAGTCGCGCTGCAGCAGTGGCAGGATCCGGCTGAGCTTGTCGAAGATCTCCTGATATTCTGCGTCGCATTCGCTGTCGGCGACCACACCGCCGCCCGCCCAACAGTACAGTTGTTGTTGCTTGGCTACGAGTGAGCGAATGGTGATCGAGGTGTCCATATGGCCATTTTGGCTCAGGTAACCGATGCTGCCGCAGTAGAGGCTACGCCGAGACGGCTCCAGCTCTTCGATGATCTCCATGGCTCGGATCTTCGGCGCGCCGGTGATCGAGCCGCCAGGAAAGGCACCGCGCAGCAGATCCAGCGCGGTGCGGCTCTCGGCCAGGGTGCTGGTGACGGTGCTGACCAGATGGTGCACCGCTGGAAAGCTCTCAATGGCAAACAGGCTTGGCACCTTGACCGAGCCCGGGGCGGCCATCTTGCCCAGATCATTGCGCAGCAGATCGACGATCATCAGATTCTCGGCCCGATCCTTATCGGCGTGGCGCAATGCGTCCGCTGCCGCCGCATCCTGCAGCGGATCGGCGTGGCGCGGCCGGGTGCCCTTGATCGGCTTGGTCTCCACCTGACGGCCGTTGACCTGGAGAAAACGCTCTGGTGATAGACTCAGCAGCGCAGCGTCGGGCAGACGGATAAAGGCGGAGAAGGGCGCCATATTGCCCTGGCGCAGCTTCAGGTAGGCCAGCCATTCATCGCCTTGATAGTCGGCACAGAAGCGCATGGTCAGGTTGATCTGATAGCAGTCGCCGCTGCGCAGATAGGCCTGAACCCGGTCAAAGCTACGCTGGTACTGCAGACGTGAGGTTTGATCCCGCCATGGGCCCAGCAGACGAAAATCCTCCATCGGTGCGTTCTGGCCAACCTGGCGCTGTAGCCAGACGAGTCGCCGATGCCAGTCGGCGTCACTGCCGCGCACCAGTAACTCGACACGCTCGAGCTGATGATCGATCAGCACGGCCCAGTCGTAGATCCCCACCGCCATCTCAGGCACACCAATGTCATCGGACGCGCTGGCGGGCAAGCGCTCAAACCGGCGACCCAGATCGTAACTGAAGTGACCCAGTGCGCCGCCGGTAAAGGGCAACTCTCGCTCTTTGTCGCACAGTGGCCCCAGCAACCGGCGTTGGATCTGCTGTACCAGCAGGAGCGGATCGGCCTTACTGTCAAAGCGGCTGTCCGGCAGTTGCACCGACGTGTGCTGGCCATAGGTGGTGAGGGTTGCGATGGGATCGGCCACGATAATGTCAAAGCGCGCATCTGGATGGTTGCGTCCGCCATGTTCAAACGCGGAGTCCAGCAGCATGGCCCAAGGCTGCGCGCACAGCGGTGCAAACAGGGTGAGCGGGCACATCGCATCTTGCGCGCTGGCAAACAGAGATGAGACAGGTAGGGGGCGGCGGATCAAAGACATAGGATAGATCTGGCGGTCAACTTACGTGGCGGCGAGGATAGCACACCCCGCTGCCTCAGGGGACAGGCCTGGGCGCATTCGCCAGCGAACCGTTGGCAATAACAGTGAGATCGTCGCGTCGACCGATCTCAATCGTTGATCGCTTCTATCCGTGCCGCCTGTTGCTGCAACTCATACATGGCGCGATAGGTGCCGCCCTCCAGCGCCATCAATTGACGGTGATCGCCCTGCTCGCTGATCCTGCCGTGTGACAGCAGCACGATGTGATCCGCCTGTTTGATGGTCGATAAGCGGTGTGCCACAGCAATGATGGTGATCTCACCGCGCAGTCGCGCCAGAGCTTGTTGCACCACCTGCTCTGTCTCGCTGTCGATGTTGGCGGTGGCTTCATCCAGCAGCAAGATCCGCGGCTCACCGGCCAGGGCTCGGGCGATGATCAACTGCTGGCGCTGGCCGGTAGAGAGGCGCAAACCGCCTTCGCCCAGTGTGGTGGCGTAGCCTTGCGGTAACTGCAAGATGGCCTGATGCAGATGTGCCTTGCGTGCCGCACTCTGCACCTGTTGCTCGCTTAGACCGCGGCCCATGTCGATATTGGCGCGGACGCTGTCCGCCAATACAAACGGCTCCTGCAGGATCAGGCCGATCCCGTGACGCAGCGCTGACTGCGCCAGATCATGGATATCGCTGCCACCGATCAACACGCTGCCGCGAGGCGCCGGGTAGAAGCCCAGCAGCAGCGACAAGAGGGTGCTTTTGCCGGAGCCGGTATGGCCGGCGATGGCGTAGAAGCCGCCGTCAGGCACCTTCAGATCAATATCATGCAGTACCGTTTTTGCTGGTAGGTAGCCAAAACTTAACCCCGTCAGCGTCATACTGCCATTGTCGAGCTGCGCCTGTTGCTCGCCATAGCGTGCCTCCGGCTCATCTAACAGTTTCGCCACTCTATCGCCGGCCACCATTGCTTGCTGATACAGATTAAAACGCTGGGTGATCTCGGCCAGCGGCTCGGTAAAGCGAGCCATGTAGTTTAAGAAAGCATAAAGCACCCCGATCTCGGCGACGCCGGCGACCACCTGTTGGCCAAACAACCAGAGGATCCCGACTGTGGTGGTGATACTGAGCAGATCGATCGCCGGACGCAGCAACAGTCCGCTGGCAAACACGGTGCGCAGCCGACTGCGGTAATAGTGATCGTTGATCTGACCAAAGTGGCGCAGGAAGCGCTCGGATTGATTGCTGGCCTGGATCACCGCCATCCCGCCGATCGATTCATTCAAGCTGCCGTTGATCTCGGCACGCTGCACTCGGCTTTGCGCAACCGCCGGGCCGGACAAACGCTGATAGAGATAGATGATGGTGATCACCGCCGGCACCAGCGCCAGCGCGATCATCATCAAGGTGAGATCCAGCAGCGCCATCGCCACCAAAATGCCCAGCAGCATCACCGCATTGCCCAGCACGTTGGAAAGAAACTGGACGTAGAGATCCTTGATCGCCTCCGTATCATTGGTGATCCGACTGACCAGTTGGCCGGTGCGGGCATGATCGAAATAGCGCATGGGCAGCCGCATCACCCGGGCAAAGGCGCGTTTGCGGATATCGGTTACCGCATTGAGCGCCATCTTGGTGAAGCTCAAGGCCTGCAGGTAACGAAACGCCCCGGCGCCCAGCTGACACAATAGATAGATAAGCAGTAATTGCAGGATCAGTTGCCAGCGCAGATCCCCCGTCAACAGGTAGTCATCGATGTAGATCTTGGCCAGAAGTGGCCCAACCACGTCCAGCGCTGTTGCCAGTAACAGCAGCAAGAGCGAGCGGATCAGCAAGCGGGGATCGCGATAGATGTACCCAGCCAAAAGACGGAAGGTACGGTTGTGATCAGGCCTGCTCATCCAGCGCCGCCTCCATCTGTTGATAGGTCCACATGCGGCTGAACCAGCCATCCTGCGCGATCAGCTCATGGTGCCGACCGCGCTCGCACAGCGCCCCCGCGCGCAGTACCACGATCTCATCGGCGTCCATCAAGGACGATAAACGATGGCTGATGATGATCCGGCTCTGCTGCCGGTTGTGGCGACGCAGATGGGAGAGGATCTGCTGCTCGGTCTCCATGTCCACCGCCGATAAGGCATCATCGAGGATCAGGAGCGGCGCCTCACTCAGCAGCGCCCGGGCGATGGCGATCCGCTGGCGTTGCCCGCCGGACAAGGTAACGCCACGCTCGCCCACCTGCGTCTCAAACCCCTCAGGGAAGCGCAGAATGTCGGCTTCCACTGCAGCGAGTCGCGCCGCCTGACGGACGGCCTCATCACTGGCGTCCGGGCGGGCTAGGGCGATGTTATCGCGCACGCTGGCACTGAACAGGAAGGGATCTTGCGGTACCAGCGCAAAGGCACTGCGCAGCTGCGCCAATGGGTATTGATCGATGGCATGCTCGCCCAGCGTGATGGCGCCGGCGCAGTCAAATTGTCGCTGTAGCAGCCGCACCAAGGTCGTCTTGCCAGCACCGGTTGGACCGGCGATCCCCAGCACCTTGCCGGGGGGCAGATCCAACCGGTCAATCGTCAGCGCGGGGGCCGTCGTGCTCGGATCATCCGGGTAGCAAAAGCGGAGATCGGAGATCTGTAGCCGAGTCTGCGTCAGCGCGCGTTCGCCCTCATCGACTACACTGTCCGGCGCATTGAGCACACTATCGAGCCGCACAATGGCCGCGTTGCCTCGCTCGACGATATTCAGCAGCCAGCCGAAGGCAAACATCGGCCAGATCAACTGACCCAGATAGAGTGAGAAACTGGTGAGTTGACCCAGCGTGAGCTGATCATGGACGATCAGCCAGGTGCCAAACCCCAATGACAATACCGTGGTGAAGGCCAGGCAGACGAAGATCACTGGATCGTACATCGCCTCTGCGCGGGCGACCTGATAGGTGCGCTCGGCCGCTGCGTCGGTGATCTGATCAAACCCCTGGCTCTCGATCCGCTCGCGGCCCATCGCCTTGACTAAGCGGATCCCCGCGATCGCCTGTTGGGTCGCCTCGTTCAACTCAGAGAAGCGCTCCAGCGACTGATGAAAATGGCGGTGCAGTAACTTGGAGATCCGATAAAACGCCAGTCCCATCAGCGGGAAGGGCAGCAAGGCCACCAGCGTAAGGCGCCAGTCGATCACACTGAACATCATCAGCAGGATAAAGGTAAAGGTCAGCACGCCGTCGAAGCCGGTCAAAATGCCTTCGCCCGCGGCCACCTCCACCGCATCCACATCATTGGTGGCGCGGGCCATCAGATCGCCGGTGCTGTGGCTGCTGTAAAAAGCCAGCCCCTGACGACTGAGGCGGCGAAACAGTTGCTGGCGCAGATCGCCGCCGAGACGATAAGAGGCGCCAAACAACACCATGCGCCAACCAAAGCGCAGTAGGTACAGTGCCAGCCCCAGCAATAGCAGCTGTGGCAGATAGCCAAACAAGCCGGTTTGTTGCTCTGGCTGCTGTAATAGGCCATCGAGGGTTTGGCCGATCAGATAGGGCACGCTGATGTTCATCAACGCCACCACCAACAGCATCAGCAGCGCCAAGGCATAGGTGAACTTGTGGCGGCGGAAAAACCAGCCAAGGTGACGAAACAGCGACATAACAGTCCTAAAGCAACCCCGCTAAGCATCCGGCGAAACGGCGGTCGCCGATAATAGCACAGCCAAAACAAGTGAATAGCTGTGTGTTTGGTTATCAAATAAAAACAGAGAGACACACTGGGAACCTGGCGATCTCTGCATTAATCTATGGAGTATTGATAACAATAGAGACGAGAGAGATGCGCGCGAGTTTAATTGATGGAAAAGCCCTGTCTGCTGAGGTTTTGGCCGACGTCGAGCAACAGGTATCGGCGCTCATTGAGCAAGGCAATGCCGCTCCCTGTCTGGCGGTCGTGCTGGTCGGGGAAGATCCCGCCAGTCAGGTGTACGTGCGCAATAAGCTGCTGAAGTGCGAACAAACCGGGATCCGCAGCATCGAGCACAAACTCGATGTCGACACCAGCGAAGCCGAACTGTTGACCCTGCTTGCCCAACTCAATGGTGATGCCAGCGTCAATGGCATTCTGGTGCAGCTGCCGTTGCCCAAGCACATCGACGAGCAGAAGGTGATCTGCGCTATCGATCCCCGCAAAGACGTCGACGGCTTCCACCCCGAAAACATGGGCCTATTGCTGTCGGGCGCCAAAGAGGTGTTGGTTCCTTGTACCCCACTGGGTTGCCTTATCATGCTGCAAAAGACCCTGGGCGATCAGCTCAGTGGCAAGCACGTGGTTGTCGTCGGCCGCTCCAATATCGTCGGTAAGCCCGCCGCGCTGCTGACCCTGCAGCAGCACTGCACCGTCACCATCGTCCACTCGCGCACCGCTGAGATCGAAGCGCTGTGTCGTCAGGCCGATATCCTGATCGTCGCCGTCGGCCGTGCCGAGATGGTCACCGCCGATTGGGTTAAGCCCGGCGCCGTGGTGCTGGATGTGGGGATCAACCGCATCGAGCGTGACGGCAAATTCCGTTTGGTGGGCGATGTCGCCTTCGACCAAGTCGCCGAGGTAGCCAGCGCCATCACCCCAGTTCCAGGGGGGGTCGGCCCTATGACCATAGCGTGTCTGCTGCGCAACACCCTGCAGGCGTACCGCAACCAAACGGCGTAACCCGTTTGCTGCGATGACGAGCGAGCCAAGCGGCTCGCTTTTTTGTGCGCATTGGGTGGGAAGGCATTACCTGTAGCGAGGGCAGGGTATGCGTCGCCAAGGGGACCGCTCGGCTGCGATCCGCCACTCCGACTTCGCCTGAATTTGCTTGAGCCTTTCGGTGAAAATGACAGCAGCTTAAAGGGGGGCGCCGCTGGCATTTAGGGCTGATCATCGACATTAAAGTGCAAACTGACATCGACACCGAATAACGTGAATGAACAAAAAAGTGAGGTCAGGGCTTTCGGCTGGCCGTAACGGGCGTTCGCAGTCATCCGTTGTTGCCCTCGATCAGAGCAGTATGAGCGCGTTGTTGCGCGCATTGTGTACATTTGATGCTGCCAAGCGCTATCAAGGAAAAGACGATCCGCATTTCAATGCAGCACCTCATGGCGGATCCCCCCTCGCTTGGCGGCGAATTCCGCTCGACGTTGGATGAACCCGTATAGACACCCACAACATGGCTGCTTACCGCCGCCAACACTAGTCTTTCGATGATGTTGAACTGAGGGAGCGCTGGCTAGGTACTGTCGTGATTGCCGTGCTTTTTTCTTACAAGTATCTGAATGGCTTAATTTTTGCATTGGTACTTAGCATCAAACGAGAACAAGAAAGGAACTCAAACTATGCGCTTATCTGCACAAGAACGGGGCTGGTTGCCCTATTTTGGGGCAAACGGCAAGTGGCACTTAGGTAAAGCCTGCTGGCTAAACCGTCACCGTATCCCTTTATTGGAGCAGACGTTTGATAGCTTTGCCCATAACAGAGTGAAACTGTTGCAAAGCTGGGCCGAAAGTCAGTGGGCATTTTTGCAGGATGCTGCCCTCTATCTCAACAGCAAGCCGGGATCAGAGCAGCAGGAAGCGTTGCTGCAACTGTGTGCCCGTGCGAGTGATATCAGTGAATTGTTTGTGGTGGGGACGCAAGGAGAGGTGCATTACAGCAGCGCGAAGGGAGCTTTGCCTGCGCCGCTGGACAGCGCTCTGGTTTGCCGTGGGCTTGAGGGGCCTTTCTTGCATGGCCCTTATGTGGATCCCCGAACCTTGGCACTTGGGCCATCCAGTTCTAGCTTCCATGATGCGGTGACTCTGATGTTCTATTTTCCCTTGCCGGACGGGCAAGGGTGCTTATGTGCCAGGGTCCCTAATGATGTCTTGGGCGACTTGATCCAGCGGGAAGCGGGTCATATCTATGCTGAATCCGGCGATAACTATGTCTTTATGGTGCGGTCTCAGTTGGAGCCTGACATTTTGCCCGGGACGGCATTGTCTCGCTCCCGTTTTGAAGACGATACATTCAGTCATGGAGAGAATTTAAAGTCTGGGATCCGAACTCGGTGGGGCCAAGTTCGGATCCGTGCCCATACTGAGTTTGAGATCCGTTTTACGGATCCTGCGACAGGGCAACTGCACCCAGGTGTGCGTGAGACCATTGCCAACGGGCAAAACCTGTTTGTTGAGTATCCGGGTTATTCGGATTACCGACATGTGCCGGTGATCGGTAAGGGGATCACCTTTAGCTTGCCGGGCTCACCTGACCGTTGGGGAATGATGTGTGAAGCCGATCTTGAGGAGGTGTATCGTCACCGCTCGGTTGGGTTGACCTTATTGAAGCGGGCGATCCTGGCGATGGGGATCACCGCACTTTTGCCCTTTGGGCTGACACAAGGGTTCGACCTCGACGCCGGAATGGCCATGGTAGTAACTCTGACCACGTTATTGATGACCTGCCTCGGTTTGCACTGTTGGGCGTTTCGCCCCTTGGCAGGTCAGCTCACTGAGATGACCTCAGTACTGCAGCGGATCGCCGAAGGCGAGTGTGATCTGACCCAGCGTGTGCCGCATTCCAGTGGGGTTCCTGACGAGTCAGCTGAGCTAGGGCGCTGGATCAATAGCCTTATCGACAATCTGCAGGGGGCATTGGGACAGATGGTGTGGGCCTCCAATGAGGTGAAACAGGCGAGTGAATCGATGTTGCGTCGTTGCCAACGCGTTGACGACGCAACTCAGCAGACAAAAAACGCAATTGAGGCTTTACTGACGCTGTCGGATCGCCAGTACGCAGAGATCGGCGAGGCGAACGACTCTGCCCACGGTATGCAGACCCAGATGCACGAAGCGCTCGCCCTGGCGCAGGAGGAACAGAAACAGGCCCAAGCCAATACAGGCTCAGTGAAGGCGATTGTACAAAACTCATCTCAAAGCGTGAAACAGGTGAACGCTCAGATGGGGCAGATCGACGATATTGTTAAGTTAATTAGTGATATCACGGCCCAAACCAATTTGCTGGCACTCAATGCCGCGATTGAGGCTGCTCGCGCTGGCGATCATGGGCGTGGATTCTCCGTGGTGGCGGATGAGGTCCGTCAATTGGCCAGCAAAACCTCGGATGCTGCAGCTCATATCGGTACCATCATGGAGCGTTTGCGTCAGGAGTCCGAAGCGGCTGTTGTGTCGATGGAGCGGGGCGTTCAGGCGGTCGATCAGGGCAGCGGTTCCGGGGAAGAGGAGGACCGAAACCGGAGGCTGAGTCAGACTGCAGATACTCTGTTTTCGGCGATGGCGCTATTGGCCCAAAGCAGTCAGGTGCATGCGGCCACGGCGCAACAAGCCAAAGAATCGAGTGAGGGATTGGCGCAGGGTGCGGCGCAACTCAGTCGTCGCACCTCCATTGTACGAAATGCGATCCAGCGACTCGAAACACAGGTTGATCGCTTTGTCCTTTAGGGGCTGAGCGTATTCGCATACAGCAGTGATCCCTGCTTGAAGTTAACCCCGGGGGAAACAGCGCTGTCGCCTGTGTGGATAAAGTGTCAGACTGAGATAAAACTTCAAGGCGTTGCTGAGCCGTGTTTGCTTTGGGGAAGGAGTGCGGGCTTCGGCATATGCGCGAAGCCCTGCGGGGATTAGAAGCGCCGGTCGAACATCATCGTTGCCTGATGGGTATGATTGAGCTGATTGTTGCGGTGGTTGTAGTCCATGTCCAGATAGCGATAACCCAGATCAACGGACCAGTTGCTGGTCAGGCGGTACTGCAGTCCTGCCTGTGCACCCCAGGTAAAGGTGGTGCGCTCACGGTCATCGAGTTTGTTGCTGGCCAAGCCGATGGTTGGCCCGATGTATCCCGCCAGCTTTCCTTGCAATGCCAGAGGCTGCAGGTAGTCATAGCTGATCAATGCCAGGTGCTGGGTGTGGTCAAACTTGTCTCCCGCCCACTGAAAGTCGTCTTGTTTATAGGAATAGCTGGCGCTGATCCTGTGTTGCTCCTCCAGTACCTTGCCGGCACGTAACTGATAGTGAGCGGCATCGCTTGTTTCGCTCACGGTGCGTTGCACTTTATCTTGTTGCCAGCCGATCCCAACCCCCAAAAAGGTGTCATTAGCAACGGCGTAACCAGAACAGGCGATCATTGCGATCATTGCAGTGGTAAGGGTTCTCATCAGTAACCTCCTGGTGGATCAAAATGGCGTAGCTTCATTGTCACCATATCGAACAATAGCGCGGTCAATATTGAGCCAGATCAGAGTTTTTACTCTAGCGCGATGTAATGCCGATACATTCGGTTTGAATTCAGTTTGTGGCTTGTCTCTTGTACTCGAGCTCACGGCATTCGGCGCAGGTCGCTCGGGCCATCGAGAGCGAGCGGGTCATTGTGTCCCATCAGTTCGGACTTTGTCGGACTGTAACGGAAAGGGTTGTTTTTTGGGTGATTAAGAGCGTGAAATTGGATTGATGGCGTTGTTTGCCAAGTGATCCTTTGGCGACACTGTCGGGATTATTTCCATGGAAGAAGCGTTACCAAATGAAATCGTTCGCTCCACTTATTGCCCTAGGTTTGCCGGTTTGTGCCCTAGCTGCGCCGCCAAGCATCGAAGATGTCATCGTTATTCGCGGTGAACAGCCGACCAGCCAACAGATGGCGACCACTCAATATCAGATTGACCGAGAAAGCATTGCGCAATCCGGTGCTGTTTCGCTCGACCAGATCCTGAGAACTGTGCCTGGCGTGAACGTCCGCTGGGGCGGCGAAGGCACCCCACGGGTCGATATTCGTGGTTACAAGACTCGCCATGTGACCTTTTTGATCAACGGTGTGCCGCAGAACATGGCGGAAGATGGCCAGTTTGATCCCAGCCTCATCCCTGCCAGTCAGATCGAGCGGGTAGATGTGGTGACCGGCGGTGGCTCTCTGCTGTATGGCCCAGGCGGCAATGCCGGAACGATCAACGTGATCACCCGTCGTGATTCTGCCGGAGCACACGCCAACATTGGTTACGGCAATGACGACCGCTGGCAGGCGGGAGTTGGGGTGTCGGGCAGCACAGACTCCATGTCTGGCTCACTGAACTACCAGGGCTATGGTGATCGTGGCTTCCGTTTGAGCTCAGACTTTGAGCCCGGCTCCCAAGAAGATGGTGGTTTGCGCAATAACAGCGACCGAGAAACCCATGCCTTGTCCGGTCGTCTCGGTTGGCAGGCTGCGGCAGATACTCGACTAGCATTGACCGCCAATGTGGCGACCGAGGAGAAAGGCGCCCCAATTAAGGTCAATGAGAACAAGAGCGAGGTCTCTCGCGTTGACGACCTGACCCGCTATGCACTGCAGCTCTCCGGTGATCATCGCATCAATCAACATCACAATCTGCGCGGCTTTGCCTACGTCAGTGAGCAAGAACAAACTCTCGGTGATTATTCCGATTACACCTTGGCAGAGAAACTTAGTGAAACGGATTCCCGCGAATTGAATCGCGGTGCAAATGTGCAGTGGCTGTTTCAGCAAGACGCGCACCTGTTGACCACCTCTTTGATGCTCGATCATCAAAGCTGGCGATCCAACTTCTACGAGCTACCCGGGCTGACATCAGGTGATGGTTCTGGCGGCGGTGGCGGCGGTGGCGACGGTAGTGGCGGTGGTTCCGGTGGCGATGATGATGGGGCGATCAATACGCACCAGCAAACCCGCTCTGCAGTCGTAGAATATCAGTGGCAGGGCACCGAGCAGGGCGTCACGCTGTCCGGTGGCGCGCACGATAACACCATCGACGATAAAGTACGTTACTCCGCCTTGGCTTCGGCTTATCAGATGCTGGGCACGCAGACCAAGCTCTCCTCCAGTGTAGCAAGGAAGATCCGCTATCCAGATCTGTCCTCGCTGTTTGAAGGCAGCAGTGCCAATCCAGACTTAGTACCAGAAACCACCTTCCACGCCGAGCTGGGGCTGGATCATCGCCTCGGTCAGGCTAACCGCTTGAGCGCCAGCGTGTTCTACTCCGATGTGGACAACTACATCGAGAAAGACGAAGACGGGATATCGAAAAACTTTGCCCATTACCGCTTTATCGGTGTCGACACCCAATGGCATAACCACAGCTTTGACGCGGTGGATCTGGTGCTGGGATATAGCTATCTGGACGCAGAGGATCGCGAAGGTGAGTTGGGCCGGACTGCGCTGCAGTATCGCCCGACGCACAGCATCAAGGCATCCGCCGTGGCTCGTCTGCCATGGCAGCTAACGGCGCGTTTGGATGCGCAATATCTGCGTGATCAGGTCTACTACCAGAAGGAGGAGCAGTTCAGCATTGATAACTTCTCTTTGGTGGACATCAGCATTTCCCAGCCTTTGCCGTGGGATGGCTTGTCCTGGCAAGCGACCATCACCAATCTGCTCGACGAGGACTACGTCACTAGCCGTGAAGCTCCCCGCCCCGGCCGTGAATGGATGCTGCAATTGAAGGCTCAGTTCTAAACCATGCTGCAGCTTGAACAACTCACCCTGAAACGGGGTGAGTTGACTCTATTTAAGGATGTGTCGCTGTTCCTGTCAGCCGGGGATTGCGCGCTGATCGGCGGGGCGACAGGCTGCGGTAAAAGCAGCCTGTTGTTGGCCGTCGCCGGTTTACTCGAACCCGCTGCGGGCACCATTCGCCGACCGGAAACGGTCGGTTTGGTGATGCAGGATCCCTGCGTGCAACTGATGCGTGAGCAGATCGGACCGGAGGTGGCGCTCTGGTTGGAGCATCAGGGGGTCGATCCGGAGTTGATGCCGCAGCTAGTCCGCTCGGCGCTGGCGCGGGTCGGGCTGGACTTGGCGCTCAATACCCGAGTCGGGACCCTGTCACAAGGACAGAAGTATCGACTGTTAATCGCCGCTCAGTTGATCGCTCAACCGCAACTCTTGTTGCTCGATGAGCCGTGGGCGCAGTTGGATCCTCAGGCGCTCGCCGAGGTGCTCGATTGTCTGACCCAGTTGCAACAACAGGGCCTGACGCTGTTGATCTGCGAGCATCATCTTTCTCCGTTTGAGGCGTTGGCGACCCACAGCCTGTCACTGAGTGACAAGCAAGAGGGGATTGCACCTGTCCTGACTTGGCCTGAGCCGGGCGAGCAGATGGTGCTGACACTGGAGCGGTTTGTGCTGTCGGCGTCGGAGCGCACCCTGTATCAAGGCGAGAATCTGTCGCTGGCGGCAGGCCAATGCATCGCGCTGCACGGCGCAAACGGCAGCGGCAAGAGCACGCTGCTGCAGGCATTGATCGGACTGGGCGAGGGGCTGGAGGGCGAGTGGCACAGCGTCGACGTCAGTCAGATCGCCTGCCTACTGCAGCAGCCCAGTCGCCAGCTGTTCTGCGCGACGGCGCTGGAGGAGCTGTGTTTCTCGTTGACGCGGCGTGGTTATGACACGTCCGCCGCTAAAGATCAGGCTGAGGTGATCCTGGAGGAGCTCGGTCTGGCCGCACACCGTCATCGCTCGCCGTTGCTGATGTCCTATGGCCAGCAACATCTGCTGGCGCTGGCGGTTCAGTTGGCACTAGCGCCGAAGTTGCTGCTGCTGGACGATCCCTTTGCCGGGTTGGACGCTCGCAGCCAGGCACGGATCTGGCAGATGTTGAACCGTTATTGTCATGACGGTGGCGCGATCCTGATCGCCAGCCACCGGCCTATCCATGAGGTGAGTCAGCAATGGCAGATCTGCGCGGGGAGGCTACATGTGGCAGTGTGATCCCGTTCGGCTGACCCAAGCCAAATTGATACTGGTGCCGCTGTTGGTGGTCGCCGCCTTGATGGTGCCCGTCTTGGGGCTGCCTTTGATGGCGCTGCTGCTGGTAGGACTGGTGTTGAAATGCCCCGGTGGAGCGCGTCAGCTACGTCGGGTCGTCCTGTTTATGTCGGTGAACTGGGCGCTGATCATCGGCGTCTATCTGCTCAAGTTCGGTGTTGACGGCGTGTTGCCGGCGATGGAAGTGGCGTCGCGGGTGCTGTTGGCCATCTTACCAGGGCTGTGGTTTTACCTGTCGACCCAGAGCCATCATGTGGTGCTGGCGCTGGATCCTTGGATGTCGGTGCGCAATGCCGCGGTGCTCAGTGCGGCGCTGTCGTTGCTGCCCCATCTGGTCAATGAAACCCGGGTGCTCTATCAACTGGCGCGACTGCGCGGCGCGCGTATTGCCCCAAAAGATTTTACCCGTTTACACGGTTACCGCGAGTTGTCTGAAACCGTCTTGCTGCCCTTGATCGTCCAGTTGATGCGCTACAGCCAGCAGCAGGAGATCGCGCTGCGCTGCCGCGGCTATCAGGAGCAACAACCGGTAACCCGTTTTCCCTATAAGGATCTACTATGAAACGCTTTTCTCTAGCCGATGCGCTGCTACTCGGTGCGCTGGCACTGTTGTTTGTGGCGGTCAAATCGGTGTTTCGCTTTAAGTTGGGCCTGACCGGCCACTCCATGTTCTTTGTGATGACCACCTTCCTACTGGCCCGTGGGCTGGTGCCGGTGCGTGGCTCGGTGATCTACTGCGGTTTGATGGTGGGACTGCTGGCGATGATCATGGGAATGGGTAAAGGCGGTCCGTTGGTGCTGTTGAAGTTTATGATGCCAGCGGTTGCGCTGGAGTTCGCGCTGCTGTTTCTACCCAATGCACCCTGGCGCTTTATCACAGCTTGGGCTGTGGCGTTTGTTGGCGTGTTGGGCTGGGCGCTCAAGGGGGCGATTGAGATGTGGCTGGTCGGAGCGGCCTGGGAGCTCATCGCCGTCAAGGCGTTGTGGAAAACCGGCGGTGGCACACTGTTTGCTGGCCTGGCGTGTCTGATGGTGCCGAAACTGCTACGCCATTTGGCGCACCATCAGTTGATCGGCGAGCACCGAGTCCCTAGCTGGGTACGCAAGGGGGCCCTTGTATGAGTGAGGCACCAGTGAAGCTGTATATGTGTATCGACGATACCGACATTCTGGGCAGTAAAGGCACCGGCGAGCTAGCGGAAGAGATCGCTCAATGTATTGAGGGATTGGCGCTCGGCCGATGCAGTGGCGTGACTCGCCATCAGCTTTTGGTGCACCCGGACATCGCCTATACCTCCCACAACTCCAGCATGTGTTTCGAGGTGGAGACCCAGACACAACATTGGGGCGCCATTTGCGCATTGGCACAGCAATACCTTCTGAGCCATGCTGCTGAAGGTTCCGACCCCGGCCTGTGCATCGCACCCGCCTCAAGGCTGGCCGATCCGCGACTCAAAGCCTATGGCGAGGCCGCGAAACAACAGGTACTCAACCGGGTGCAGGCGTATCAATTGGCGTTTGAGCTGGGGCTGCATCTGAGTGAGCATGGTGGCGAGGGGATCGGCGTGATCGGCGCACTGGCGGGCGTTGCCCTACGTTATGGCGGCTTTGATGGGCGTTGCAAAGGCAAACTGGAGTTGGCCGCAGGCACCTACACGGTAGCGCAATTGTTGGCACAGGATGGGATCGAACAGGTGATGGACTCACAAGGTACCTTGCTGGAAATGTCTGAGGTAGTGAACCTGCAAGGCAAGCTCAAGACCATCTGGTGGGATCATCAAGCGACTCTATTGGTAGAAAGGGTTGACGGCAAGTGGCATAACGCCGGTAAACCCTTGTTGCAGGCGTATTGAGCATGAAGATCGATATGACCTCAGTTGTCTTAGCAAAGGTTCGACAACAAGCAGATCGGTGCTCATTTTTTGTCGCCGATGATGAAGATGAACAGATGGACGATGATTGCGTGCGCAGTTGTTACAACTGTGGGCTTCGCCGTTGGCTGCCTGCAGGGTTTGAATGTGGTAAAGCTTTAGGAGAGCGCAACGAATGAGACACACTCTACTGTGCGGGGCGCTGACGTTGCTGCTTATTGCGGGGCCTACGGCCGCAGCGCAAAAACAGAAACATGAAACCCCGCTGCGGATCGTGTCGGTGAGCACCCCGGTCTATAGCGGACTGCTGGCGATGCTGGCGCAAGGGTTTGAACAGGAAACAGGGGTCAAAGTCGAGTTTCGATCCTCTAATGATCCCCACCGTCAGGGCCGTACCGGCCAAGCGGATCTGGTGATCTCCCATTACGGCAAGTCCGGTATGGAGACCTTTATTTCCGATGGGATGGGTCACTGGCCGCGCATGCTGTTTGCGAACCAAGCGGTGATCATTGGGCCCAAGTCGGATCCGGCAGGGATTGCCGCGCTCAATGCCCGCGACGCGTTTAGTCGCTTGCAACAGCAGCAGTCACCGTTTGTCGCCAACGCGCTGCCCGGGCCGCAATTTATTCACGATTTCTTGCAGGCGCAAAACGGAGGGACACAGCCGCTGGCTCAGGCCAGCGACAAAACGTACGCGAAGGCAGCCGCGGTGCGACAGGCAGAAAAGCAACAGGCTTATGTCGTTTGGGGGGCATTCCCATTCCTGCGTTATCAAGCGCAGAACGACAGTGATTTAGCCATTCTGGTTGCCGATGATCCCATCTTGCACCGAGTGATGGCCAGCTCTGTGGTACGCAGTGACCAGGTATCTGGTGTGAATGAATCGGCGGCCCGCCAATTTGAACAGTATGTGATCCGAACGGATACGCAGGCGAAGATCGCCGCGTTCCGCACCATGGGCAGTGAGCGTCAGCTGTGGTGGCCTTACGGACGTCACAACTGATCCGATGGGTGGCAGCCTCGAGCAGTCAACGTTTTGTTGGGATCGGATTGCCGTTGTCTGAGCGATCCGATCTATTGCAGTGGGCTCGAGTAAAGATCTGGTGCAATGTAAGTGTGAATTTGGTCACGCTCGATATGATGTCGTTTGTAAAACGCAAAGAAAACGAAGGTCGGCCGACTGGAGGTGTTTTGCGGTTTTGTCGTTACTATGGTTACTTCAACGCATTGAGACTACAAGTGATTGTGTGAGTTTTTGGCGCACAGATTAGAGTCTTAACGGATCATTCAAGAGCCAGTTTGTCATGTTATAAACTGCGCTTTTCCACCCCTGTGGTAACCCTTCGCTGCTTGTTGCCCGAGAGTTGTTGTCGCTTGTTTCTTGTGCGATTGCTGTTATTGATATCGATACCGGAGAGGTTTTGGCTATCTTTCCGGCCGCGTCCAAGCTGCTTAAAATCGATGTCTATCATCTCGTTAACGCGGCGGTTCATCATAAATATCTGGCTGAATGGAATGAGCTGCGGACACTTGGCGTAGTGGGTGGCGAGCCGGTGCGTGTCTTTGGCTGGACGAAAGATGCACATGGCAAGGAGTTTCGGGAGTATGGCAGTATCCTGCTTACGGTGATGGCAGGATGCAGTGTGATGGTTGCGTATATCGAGCGAGGTTATTGAGCCGATAGAAATAACGAACGGGTGGAGCCGCTGGATCGCAGTGCACTGCTGTCAAAATCAAGCAAGAACCAACGGCGTGGTAAAGACTACTGAAACATCGCACGCTTTAGTTTGTTTCTTCAAAAAACAAGACGGTGGTGAATGCAAGGAGAGTGCGGATGCACTGGTGCCTGTCTGGAGAGAGCAAACGGTTTCAACGCAGAGCACGAATTTTAAAGGAACTTGCTTGCGTGTCGTCCCAGACTTGATCTGCTATCGATTGTCAGGTTATGTGGGTCGCAGGAACAAGGTATCGGATCAGTCACACGCAGGGGGGCAGTTTCCGTTATGTTGACGAAAATGCAATACCGCACAATTGAGCCAATAGGGCTGCTGAGCGAACGGCAGGCACTGCGGTTTGAAGCGCCTCTTGTTTTCGGCTAGAAATCGATTGTGTACGGCTCTGTCAATACAACCGAGTAAGCCTCTGACGAGTTGGCGTTTGCCGCCGTACACGCAACAAAGCAGTGATCTTTAATTTTCCTGTTTTAAGACTGAATGGAGCGTTGTCCAACATGCCCAGAAGAACCACCCAAACCCCTAAACATACCCACCAAACCCTAAAAAACATGAGTTTTGAGAGTATGGTGATCAGCTGGTTGATGTATGACGGCTGGCAGGTGTTTACGCCGATCCTGGATAACGGCCATCAGACTGACATCCTCATTTCGGATGGGCCGAATTATCATCGTATTCAGATCAAAACCGTCGAGGCGAGCGGTGACGATCATTGGGTCGAGAACAAGTGGCAGGACAGCCACGTCGACTTGGTGATCTACTTCGCGCGCAACTCGACTTGGGGCTACATCGCTCCTGCCTTTGCCGATCAGCGTCGGCCGCTGAATCACCCCGAGCATGCCCGCTTTGCCGCCAACAGTCGCACCGAGTTTCTTAAGGAGTTCCACACTATCGATTAGGTGAACTGTCTCTAGAATATCTTTTCGAACGGTTGAAAAAATGAACGGGTAGTTGTGATGGGGCGGGGCCGTTCGCATACGCGAGTAAGCCTCTGGCCGGAGGATGATGGACAACCGCCTAAGCGCTTCACTGAGGCTCGGCTATAAAGGCCACCGGTTCAGTATATGTGTGATTGACTCGGTGTTTGTGCACGGGAAACGAACCGATCCCCAAGACGTCGGAAGCGTCTCAAGTACACTTACTGAGTCGATCACAAGCGCCGAGCTGAGGGATAAACGGACCTGCGCTAGTCGTTGCTAAAACTTACAAAATGTTACCTTGGTTGCATTTAATAAGCTTAGCTTTATCAGAGTGTTGCTCCGTTTGCCTGAGTGTGAATACAATCCTGAGGCGGTCATTATTCGCCATCAGGAGGAGTGTCTTGTCGGTCTTAGAACGCCATCATTCTGCTTTGCCTTTTATTCTCGGTGTGGTCGGGCACCGGGATCTGCTCCCCGAGCAGGAAGGGCCGATCAAGCGTCAGGTTCGTGAGGCACTTCAGTATTGGCTCGAACAGTTGTCGCCAGCGACCCCGCTCTGGTTGATGAGTGGATTGGCGGTCGGGGCGGATACTTGGGTCACCGAGGAAGCCTTGGCACTTCAGCAGCGATGGGGAGCGGAGCGAATACGGATAAAAGCGTGTTTGCCTATGCCGTTGTCTGCCTACCGACAGGATTTTGATGACACTGAAAGGGATTGCGCTGAATCTCGACGTCTAGACGCTATTATCGAGACGCTGGCGCAGCAAGGGGAAGAGCTACTGGTGGTTCCCAGTCACCTGTCCGATGAACAGCTAAAGGTGGCGCTCCTTGATGGTGGTTACGGCCTCGAACGCAATACCCTATATCTCAATCAGAGCGTGTTTGTGGCGAAGTACGCCAATGTATTGCTTGCATTATGGGATGGCTTGCCTGCCAAAGGGGCAGGGGGGACGGCTGATGCGGTTTCCTACAAATTAGGTTTGCCGACGGAGTGGCCTTTGGGGCAGTCGAATCCGGCCTTGGCCCCCGTCAGTGCCTTTGATGGACAAGTCGGTGGTTTAGTGCATCGGATCCCTGTATCACGTATTGATGGGGCAGAGCCAGCGACTCCTTTATACAGTGCCTTTGAAGCCCGATCGTGCAGTGGCGATTTGATGGCAGGGCATCAGTTATGGGTTTGCCAAGGCGGCGAAACACAATCAAAGCGCTCTGCTGCTGATTTCCTCTCAGAAGAGTTTAACCGGCTAGTACGTGATCTGAATCATTACAATGAGCTGGCCCCTGGCCAAGTGCAACAGGGAGCGGCCGCGCCAGGATTGACCATTAGCTTGCCCGCGTTCCGACGGGCCGATGCGGTTGCGTTGAGTCGACAAACTGAATACCGGCGGGTGTTACAGCGCTTTTTTGTCACCGTTTTGATCGTACTAGTATTGTACGAATTGGCGTCCAACTTCCTTGATAGCGTTGCAGGGATAGGGATCTTTGGGGCGATCTTCGTTGGTATTGGCCTTAGTGCACTGCAAGTGAAATTAGCCTCGCGAAGAGAGATTAAGTGGAAGTATCAATTGGCTCGAGGCATTGCAGAAGGCATGCGGATAAGAGGGTTTCTTAATGCCGCAGCGGTTCCCCCCAGTGCTGCACCACTTATCCCACGTCGATTTCGTCAACACCTCCCGCTATTGAACCACGCAATTGCGTTTGCCGAGTGGGACTGGTGGTACCACAAAACACAGTTTTGTGGTGAAACGACGAGGCAAGTTTGGCTCGATGATCAACTTAGATTCTTCGGTGATCGGCTGCAAACAGAGCCATCCCGTCAGGTCAAATGGCAGGATCGATTCTACAAGCGCCCTCGTTACGGTGCCAAGAAGTGTAAGAGATGGGCTAAGGCTCTCTTTAATGCCAGCATTTTGTTTGCTTTTGGGTTGTTTGCCGTTGTGGCATTGGAGTTCGGATTTGATGTGTCCTTGTTCGCCCAGAGTAAGAGCGTGTTGATGCTGGGAGTTCAGTACTGCTTGATGGCAGCTGGTGCAGTCGCCCTGTGGGGGGAGTTAACCGGTTATGGGGCGATCACCGAGGGCTACCAAACCCTAGAGCAGTTATACCGTCGAGCCGATGAGCTATTGGAAGGCGATTGGGATCTCGGCAAAGAGGTGATGCTAACGGATCTAGCAAGGGAAGCGATGTTTGAACACGTAACATGGCATAACGCAGAAGCGGAAAACGATATAAAGCGAAAGCAGCAACTCTAATACGGATGTGGTTTATGAGTGAGAACAGGCAGTTTAAGACGCTAACGGATAAAGAGCTGAGTAAAGGGACGGTTCGAGAGGCGAAGCTTAATCGAAAATATCGGATCGAGTGGGGACCGAAGTCTCACTTTTCTATCGTATGTGACGATGAGGATAGCCGAAAGAGTTATCAGCGCCATTCGAATGATCTGATCGGGTTGTTGGCACTAAAAAAGTGTCCTCAAACCTTTGTGACCATTGGTTTGGACCACAATATCAGCGTATCGGCATTCAACGGCCGACAGTTGCAATTGTTGACCGGACATACCGATAGGATCCTTGGTGTATTAGAGTTGAGTAAGAGCAAGCTGTTGAGCGTGGCGCAGGATAAAACGGTGCGGATCTGGGATCTCAACAACGGCGAAGCGCTGGCGGTGATGACAGCCGACGTGGTGGATTTGAGTGCGATAAAACGCTTCGCCAACTCTGAACATCTGGCTATTCGGGAGCCAAAGGGGATCAGTATCTGGACTGAGTCTGGGCAAAAAATAGCGGATATGCAGGGGTTAAAATCTGCGCTCAATGCAGTGTATACCCTGTTCAATGACAGCTGGCTGGTCGAAACCGAGCAAAAGCTTCCCAGTATCTGGTCTGCGACCGGCAGCCTGCTTTACCAGTTTGAATTTGATTTCAGTTTTGAAAACGATTTGATTGAGCTGGGTGAGGATCGTTTATTGATCCGTAACAATGGCGCTATCGGTCTTTGGGATCTCGAGGGTAAGCTGCTTTGCGAGCATGAAGCGAGCGAAGAGCTTGAGCAATTGTTTGACACACTCAAGCAAGGACGCAGCGATAGCACGAAGAAAATGAAGTCTTGTCCTGATGTCATTGACTATCCCCATTTGAGGAACCCGCTGGATCCACGGCGGTTCCAATGCGATGCCCGTCAGGAGCTGAAATCGCAAAAGTTGGCGTTGAAGGGCGATCGGAAACTGTTCTGGGACTTTTTCAACCGACCGCTGTTTGAGCCGATAAAAACAGCGATGAAAGAGATCGTCTCGTCCGCACGCCGCCGGTTAAAGCAGCTAGAGACTTTACAGGCCCAGGCCGAGTCGGAGAGAGATGCGTCGATAGTAAAACGTCTCAGGGCAGCTCGATGGAGTTGCGTAGCCCTTGCTATTGCCTTGCCGCTTGCTGGAGCGGGTTATTTGGCCTATTTAGGCAACTCGGCGGTGATCAGGCTGGCAGACTTGTTTGTGGGGCGAGGCCATCTGGAACTCGGGTTAGCCGAGGACGAGTGGTCACTTTTGGTTGCTGTTTTGTTTGGAACCGTCGCAGCCTCTACCGCACTTGTTAGTCTGATCATGTTGAGCCGCAATCGTATTCATTGCAGCCGCCAGTTGCAGCTTGAACATAACATCGAGGTATATCAGGCCATTGCCCCTGCGTTTGAAAGCTTAATCTTGCAAATTAAACAATACCGCCGCCGTTTGCTCAGCCAGATCCCCATTTTCTCAGATAAGACGTTGTTTGATGGTAAGCGGGTTGCACAGGCCATTGATCGTAAGATCGATACTGACCTCAAACTGATGGCGATGGACGAGTGTGGTTTAGAAAAAGAAGACATCATTTATACCGACCATGAAGCCATCGTATTGAAAGATTGGGCCTTGATCCAGGATGACGAAAAGCGTCAACAGGTCGAATCTAAGCTGCATCTTGGTAATGCCCGGAGCTTCTGGAGTGGCGCTAATCGACCGATCCTATTTGCGGTGCAGTACGTGCAGTATATCTTCCTGACAGAAGACAAAGTGGACGTATTCACAACCTATTATGATTTCATTGCCGGGAAGTGCATCGGTAAAGAAGCCAATGCCTTCTATTACAAAGACGTCACGAATATTGCTAAGCGCGAAGTGGACAGAGGCAATATCTATGGCAATGAGGACAACTCTCTCTCTGCAACGGAGATCGCGTTATCGGTTGCCAGCGGTGAGAAGATCCGTTTGACCATCCTCAATGAGGAGGGGGTGAGCTCGATGGCCAATGCGGCGAAGGATAACGAGAGTATGTCGGCTCAGATCCGCATCGACCAGCTCAAGCAAGATCGGGAAAGCATCGTCGAGGATCCCGATCTGGACGAAGATGAAAGATCAGAGGAGTTGGCGTTGATCGATGCCCAGATCATCGACATCACCAATCAGGAAGTTGCTCAGGACGTTTCAGCATCGAACAATATGGCGGATGAGACCATTCGAAATATTCGCAGTCAATTGCGCAATCACAAACAGCTCGAACGAGTTGCCGAGGCGGTCGAATGAGGTTATTCCTCAGCCATTCTAGTCAGGACCATCAGGTGGCAGCCGGCTTGGTAGCGCAACTCAAGGCATTGGGTCATTCGGTTTGGTTCGCGCCAGCGAAGATCCAGGCTGGCCACTGTTTTGCCAGTGAGATCAGTGCTGCGATGAGGGAGGTCGAAGCATTCTTGCTGTTGGCGAGTGGACGTGCCATTGGCTCTGGACATCAGTTGGGTTCTGAAGAAGTAAAGACCGAACTCAAGATGGCGCGTGAGCGCCGGATCCCAGTGATCCCGCTCAAAGTCGACGCAAGTCTGGACGGTGGCGGCGCTCAGGGGTTCGATTATTTGCTCAAAAACTATCAGTGGTTGGATCTTCAGCCCATGCTATCGGTCTCTCACTTTGCGGATATGGCGCTATTGATCGATGCCGCATTGAACGTCAGGGGCAATACCGCCAATCTGCCTATTGAGTCTCTTATCGCGCAGGCGGAGCAACGGCTTCGGGATAAAGACTGGCGTCGTGCCTCTGCACTATTGGAGGCTCTTGCCGTGCCGGTGGAACGGACGGGTCAGCATAAACTGTTGTTGCTCATTGCGAAACTGCAGTCGCAACCGATCAAGCGTCTAACAAAATCTAAGGCTGACGCGATCATTGCGCAGCTGGAGGGGCTCAGCCTCGGTGCTGAGGCGGCACCTGGACTGTATTTGCAGGCTTTGCTGTCTGAAGGTTTTTATCGCGCTCAGGCTATTGCTGATCCAACGCCCGGCTTTGATGCACTCAAGCACGCCGCGCAGGGCCAGGGGCGATTGAAGGCGAAATACGTGACGATGACGGACACCATGCTGAGGAACTCGACGGCTTTTGTGACTCAGTGGCGGTATTAGGTTTTGCTGTGTGTCGCAGCGGCGCTGTGAATGGGGTGAGATGAGCTGGAGATCGCGACAGATCAATTCAGAAGCTCATGCCGAGTCGGGGTTTGGCGGTTTCAAGACAGGATCCACCCAAGCCCGCTTCGGCGGGCCCTTGTTGGTAATTGACGTTCGCCGTTAGAAAGCGCGATGTGTCAATCATTGTGACGGTATCGAACATTGCTGGCTTGGCGAGATTGCTGATTTTGCTGACTTTCGTTACTGTGCGTTTCACTATGAGATGCGATGATGCACGTCATCGCCATCCTAAGAAGATGTCAGGGAATGCAAAAGATGAGCTCAGAACAAGATAATATGGCCATTGAAACCCAGCTGGTAACGGCCGGGCGACACAACAAATTTGGCCATGGTGCGGTCAATACCGTGGTGCAGCGGGCCTCCTCATTGGTGTTCGATTCGGTGGCACAAAAAAAAGTGGCGACGGCGAACCGGGCCAAAGGTGCACTGTTTTACGGTCGCCGTGGCACCGAAACCCACTTTGCGTTGCAGCAGGCGATGACCGAGTTGGAGGGGGGCGCCGGCTGTGTACTCTATCCGTGCGGTGCGGCAGCGGTGACCAACGCCATCCTATCCTTTGTCAGCGCCGGGGAGCATGTACTGATGACCGGCTCAGCGTATGAGCCAACTCAGGATTTTTGCAACGTCATGTTGGCAAAGATGAAGGTGACGACGACCTATTATGATCCGCTGATCGGCGAGGGCATTGCCGCACTGATGCAGCCCAATACTCGCGTGGTGTTTCTTGAATCGCCGAGCTCCATCACCATGGAGATCCCTGATATTCCGGCGATTGTCCGTGCTGTCCGTGCCGTCAATCCCGACGTGATCATCATGATCGACAACACCTGGGCGGCGGGCATTTTGTTTAAAGCCTTGGAGCATGACATCGATATCTCCATTCAGGCGGGAACCAAGTACCTCATCGGCCATTCCGATTACATGTTGGGCACCGCTGTGGCCAATGCGCGTTGTCTGGATCAACTTCGTGAGCAGTCCTATCTGATGGGGCAGATGGTGGATGCGGATACGGCTTACATGGCCAGCCGTGGGCTGCGTACCATGGGGGTGCGGCTGAAGCAGCATGGCGCGGCGAGCCTGGCCGTGGCCCAATGGCTCAAAGGCCGGCCAGAGGTCGAGCGGGTAAACCATCCCGCATTGCCCGAGTGTCCCGGCCACGACTTCTTTGACCGTGACTTTAGCGGTGGCAATGGCTTGTTCTCATTTGTCCTTAAGGCGCGCTTGAGCGATGCGCAGCTGGCGGACTATTTAGACAACTTCAAATTGTTCAGCATGGCCTATTCCTGGGGCGGTTTTGAATCCTTGATCCTCGCCAATCAGCCAGAAGAGCTCAATGCCATCCGTCCGGCTGCGCCGGTGGATTTTGACGGCACTCTGGTGCGGGTGCATATTGGCTTAGAGCAGGTGGACGATCTGATCGCCGATCTGGCGGCAGGCTTTGAGCGACTGCAGCGCTAACCGGTCACTCACCCAATAGAGGCATGGCGGCGGGTAACCTCCCATGCCTTTTTTATTGCCTCAGAAAGGCGTTGCGCGGGATTGACGTGGCTGGGTTGTGATCGGCGACTAATTTTCCGCGCCTTTTTTGCCGGCTTTTCATTTATTGACAGTCGGCGAAAATATCTGCGTTAGTATCGGCCTGAAACCGATCTCTAAGGCTCTGTATAAAAATGAATAAACTATCCCGAGTAGGCAGCTCAGTGTTAATGGGACTGGCGGTGGGCAGTGCAACGCTGGCTCCTACCGCTTTGGCGGCCGATCCGAGTCAGCCGAATATCATCGTGATCTATACCGACGATCAAGGCATGGGCGATGTCGGCTACCACGGCTATGACGACATCAAAACACCGAATATTGATAAGCTGGCTGCTGGCGGGGTTCATTTTCCTCAAGCCTACGTGTCTGCGTCGGTCTGCGGACCTTCCCGAGCCGGTCTGTTGACCGGCGTGTACCAGCAACGATTTGGTGTTTACGGTAACTTCAAGACCACCAAGATCCCTCATGAGCAGCCGATGATGACGGCGATGATGAAGGAATTTGGTTATGAAACCGGCGTCGTTGGCAAGTGGCATATGAGTGCACTCACTGGCACACCTAATGAACGGGGCGCAGACTTTTTTTACGGCTTCATTGGCGGCTCTCATGACTATTACAAGTCGGATGCAGAGGAGGGGGGCAAGCCTTGGCTGTCACCCATTTACCGAAACGAGGTTGCTGAACCGCCGATCCAAGAGCAAAACGGTTATCTGACGGAGCTGTTTACCGATGAGGCGGTGGGCTTTATTGAGCGCAATGCGGACAAGCCGTTTTTCCTGCACCTGGCCCATTTTGCGGTGCATCACCCTTGGACCGTGCCACAATCCTACATCGATCGGGTTGATCATCTGGATGCGGGCGAGGAGCGCAAGCTGTTTGCGGGTATGGCACTGGCGATGGATGATGGCATCGGTGAGGTGATGGAGACGCTGAAAAAGCACGATCTGTACGACAACACCCTGATCTTCTTCATGAGTGACAACGGCAGCCCGCGCGGGCAAGGGTTCGTCGCCCCACGTAAAAAAGCCCGGGGTGAAACCACCATGTCAAACCCAGGGATCTATAACGGGTTTAAAGGCGATACCTATGAAGGCGGCATTCGCGTGCCTTTCCTTATGCATTGGCCGAATGCGCTACCCGCCGGTGCGGTGTTTGAACATCCGGTGATGAACCTGGATATCATGCCAACCATCAATGCCGTGTTGGGCGGCAAAGAGGGTGGGGCCGGACCGGTACCGTTTGACGGGGTGAACCTGATCCCATTTTTGCTCGGCGAAGTGGGCGAGGGTGAGATCCCCCACGAGACCCTATACTGGCGTCGGGATCAAGATTACGCCTTCCGCGAAGGCGATTGGAAAATGACCTGGAACGATCAGAGCGGGCCGCAGACCATTCGCTTGTTTAACATTGCCGAGGATCCGGGCGAGTGGAATGACTTGGCGTTCAAAATGCCGGAAAAGACCCAGCAGATGAAAGACAAGTTCGACGCCTGGGAGTCCGAACTGCCGGAAAATACCCATGCCAAGCAGCGCACCAACCGCAACTATGAGTTTAAGAATGGCCATCGTGTGAATGTCATGCAGTTCAATAACGAGATGGCAGATAAAGCCGAGCGGGAATAACCTCAGGCTGAATTAGGGGCGTTCGAAGTCGTGTGTCACAGGGGGCATCGGGCGCTAACTTGTTGCTTGTTCGACGTGCACCACCAAGCCGCAGGCTTTTATTGTTAAACGCAAACGGCCCGCTCAGAGGATCCTGAGCGGGCCGTTTCAGTGCAGTGGAACGCTTACAGCTTGTGCAGGATGCGGCGCGCCAAACGCTCAGCACAGCCGTAGTTGTCCCACTCTTCAGTCAACAACAGGGTCTCTTTGTTGTTGCAGATATGCGGTAGGAAGGCATCATGGCAGTCGCTGATCAGCTTGATGTAGGAGTATGGCGTGCCATCTTCCGCTTGACGGGCGCGGTTGAGCATACGCTGATAGGCGATCTGTGGGCTGGAGCGCAGATACAGTACGGAGGTGACCTTAGGGTAATCTTCCAGCTTGTCCCAGATATCGTAGTAGTAGGTCAGATCGTCGCCGTCTGGACGACAGGCTTCCTGCAAGTTGGCCTGACAAAACACCAGATCAGAGTAGAGGGAGCGCTCCAATACATAGTTGTAAGCCGGATCCAGATCGGCACACAGAGATGCGCGATGGTTGGTGATAAAGCGCTGGAAGTTGATACGCTTGGTTGGATCTTGCGTAAACTCGGCCAACAGGCGACGGAACTCCGGGTTGGTGTCCACATCTTCGAGGATCATCTTCCAGGGTTTGCCGTCCATCGTGTTGAGGTGCTCGACCAATCTTGGTACCAAAGTAGATTTGCCGACGCCAATGTTGCCTTCTACTGCAACCAACTCAAATTGCTGTTGTTTCATGTTTACCCTCAAACACACGCTGCTGGTGGGCGGACTGTTCCGACCAAAACGGCGGGCAATACTAACGGCATCATTGCCCAGTTTCCACAAAAAATTGAGCGCATGTCGAGTCAAGCAAAAATGGCAAAATTCTCCGATTAAAACTCGCCTGCAAAGCTTGCTTTTGGCTGAGCAGTGAGGTCATTTTGATGACCAAACGGGTAGGCTGAGCCAAGAAATGCCTGCGTCGCGAGAGTCAAGTTCAAATGGAAAGATCTTAGGGGCTCGCTGGCGAGCCAGTCCGCGTGTTGTTGGACGACGCATCGGGTTTGAATGGCGACGAAACGAACGTTCAGGGCTTGGCGTGGTGGGACGATTGGGTACACTAACAGCAACCCCCCCTAGTGTAAGTGGAAAAGAGATGATGAGCCCAGAGTTCGCT
Organism: Ferrimonas pelagia; assembly: GCF_039543565.1. Lineage (NCBI taxonomy): Bacteria > Pseudomonadati > Pseudomonadota > Gammaproteobacteria > Alteromonadales > Ferrimonadaceae > Ferrimonas > Ferrimonas pelagia. The sequence goes on from NZ_BAABJZ010000101.1 coordinate 82,491, forward strand.
AGCAAGGAACCCGCCCCATTTTCGTTGATGCGGATCGATGTCTCATTCGAGTTAGAACAAAAATGGGTGCGGCAAGTGGAGCAGGTGTTGTCTGTTTACGTCGAACACCCTGAGGTCGCAACGGAGATCGTGACCAGCGGTTATGAAGACGGTCAAATGACGCTGGAGCTGGTCTATTTTTCGGTAGATGGCACCTTCAAGAATGAATTGGTTTGGCTGCACAAAGCACTGCAAACCGTTGTTGTCCCTGTGCCTGTGTTTACGATTGAGGTGCGACAGGATTGAGACTCTTGGGAGCCGATCGTTGCGCTAGCCATAAAACGCTCGGCGAACCAACGACCAAGACAACCTTGGCATGCTCCAACGGGAGCTCGATGTGATTAAGTATTGCCGAGGCAGGAGTGCTAGTGCGCAACCTGCCTTGTTGTTTATCGGGCTCGCTATCCCCAGAAATGTCACACAATTCAGGCACCGGCAACGGTATATCGCTGCAGTCTATCGGCACCCTCGAATAAGTTCGAATTCGTCGTCCGGGTATGGCCCGTTATAGGGCTTGCATGATGATCTTGACTTGAACCTCGCCCGATAAAACTGGGATTAGGTTGCCCTCGCGCCATTGGCCATCGACGCAGATCCGGCGTACCCCTTGCTCTAATCCATCTGGGTTGCTGATCTCAATGTGATAGGTGGCATCGCGGAACCGCCGGATCACGCTAAAACCGGCCCATGAGGCGGGGATACAGGGATCGATCCGCAAGCCATCCAGCTCTGGCCGGATCCCCAGAATGAACTGGGTCACCGCGTAGTAATTCCAGGATGCCGTGCCGGTTAACCAACTGTTTTTGGCCTCACCGTGTCGCTTAGCGTCTTTACCGGCGATCATCTGTGCATAGATATAGGGCTCTTGCCGGTGCAATTGCTGGTCGTTTTGCTCGCGATAGGCGGGGGCGATGCGGGTGTAGTAATCGAACGCTTTCGTGCCCCGGCCCAGTCGGGTTTCCGCGATCATGATCCACGGGTTTGCGTGGCAAAAGATCCCGGCATTTTCCTTGTATCCCGGCGGATAACTGGAGATCTCGCCATACTCCGGATAGTAGCGAGAATAGGCTGGTTGTTGGACGACGATGCCGTGGGCCGTGGCCAAGCGATCGGCAACCGCGTCCAGCGCGCTGCGGGCTTTGCCGTTGTGCAGACCGATGTCGGCCATGACGCAAAAGCCCTGGGATTCGATAAAGATCTGCCCCTCTTGGTTTGACCGGCTGCCGACCGGCCGGCCCAAGGCGTCATAGGCCCGCAGGAACCAGTCTCCATCCCAGCCATGGGTTTCGACGGCGCGGACCATGCCGGCAATGGCGTCAGCGGCCGCCGCAGCGGCTTGCGTTCGCCCGGTTTGCTCACACAGTGTCTGGTACTCTCGGCCAAATAAGACAAACTGACCGGCGATCATGACCGATTCCGCCACGTCGCCCTGGCGGTTTTCGGTGATCTGGAACGATTGATCCGGATCGTCGGAAAAGCAGTTGAGGTTGAGGCAATCGTTCCAGTCTGCGCGGCCGATCAACGGCAGCTGATGTGGCCCCAATTTGTTCAATACGTGCTGGAATGACGCGCTGAGGTGATCAAACAGGGCGGCATCGCCGTCCGGTTGATCGTCAAACGCCACGGGCGCGGCTAATATCGACAGATCGCCGGTTTCCCGAACGTAGCCGGAGACAGCAAAGACCAGCCACATCGGATCGTCATTAAAGTTGCCGCCGATGTCACTGTTGCCTTGTTTGGTCAGGGGTTGGTACTGATGATAGGCCGAGCCATCACGCTTTTGCGTCGCGGCGAGATCGAGGATCCGTTGGCGCGCGCGCGTTGGCTCCAGATGGACCACGCCGATCAGATCCTGATTGGAATCCCGAAAGCCCATGCCCCGGCCGATCCCGGACTCAAAGTAGCTGGCGCTGCGGGAGAGATTAAAGGTCACCATATTCTGGTAGGGGTTCCAGATATTGACCATACGATCCAGCAGCGGCTCTGGGCTTGCGACGTGGAAGCCTTGCAGTTGCTGCTGCCAATAGTGTTTGAGCGCGTTAACATGTCGCTCGACCGCGTCGTTATCGGCAAACCGGTGGGCCAAGGCGTGCGCGGGGGCGAGATAAGGCACCGCCGCGCTGGTCGATTGTCGTGACGCCGAGGGTGGGTTGTCGGCCCATTTGTCCGCGGCAGCGACCTCGATATAGCCAAGCACAAAGATCAGATCCCGGCTTTCCCCCGGGGCCAACTCGATGTCGAGCTGGTGTGACGCGATCGGCGACCAGCCGTCCGCCACCGAATTTCGACTTTGGCCACGGCACACGACGTCAGGGCAGGCCAAGGTGCCTTGGGGGCCGAGGAACGCGTCCCGATCGGTATCGAATCCGCTGATCGCTTGATTGACTGAGAAGAAGGCATAATGATCACGCCGCTCTCGGTATTCGCTGTGATGGACCAGTAGACTGCCATCGACCGTCACTTCGCCAACCGAGAGGTTGCGCTGGAAATTGCTGGCATCCTCGTCGGCATTCCACAAACACCACTCAACGAACGAGAATAACTGCATAGACTGCGGTTGTTCGCCCTCGTTGCTGAGGCGTAAGCGATGCACCTCCGCCCGGGTATCCAGCGGGACAAAGCTCAGCAATTCACTGCGGATCGCGCCCAAGCGGCTGTTGATCTTGCTGTAGCCGGTACCGTGTCGACACTCAAAGCTATCGAGCTCGGTATTGGCCGGCCGGTAGCCTGGCGACCAGATCGTGTGGCCCTGTTTTAAGTAAAAGTAGCGACCGCCGCTGTCCGCCGGAATGTTGTTATAGCGGTAGCGGGTGAGACGACGCAGCTTGGCATCCTGCCAAAAGCTGTAACCGCCGCCGGTATGAGAAAACAGGCCATAGAAGCCGTTATTCCCCAAGTAATTGATCCAAGGTGCTGGCGTGTGTGGCGTTGTGATCACGTATTCCTGGGCGTGATCATCAAACGCGCCGTATCGCCGCGGCGATCCCTTCAGCTTGTTCATGATGTTGTTCATCCAATTTATCGTACCAGCTGTACTTCATGACCAAAGCGCACAAGCTAAACAGCAATGCGCTGATCCCAGCCCAGTAAAAGTCCTTTATGACAATAAAAATGGGTAGCGCAACTAGGCAGGTTTGCGCGACCACACCGAGCACAACGTTGGCCATATCGCGCCAGAAGTTGCGGTTGTGGGGGAACTGGGGATCCTGCGCACTGATCTGGGCGGCAACGGGCCCCCAAAAGCCCCAAGGGCGGACCGTGCGGTAGAAAGAGAGCAGGACTTGATTGTCAACCGGCGCCGTGGCGAAGCTGACAATGAAACAGGCGGCGGCACTGATCAGCAGCACGGCCGGAAACAGGTAGAGCGGCAGGAGATCGGACGCGATATAGGGGAATAATCCGCCGGCGAGTGGCGGCAGGATGAGGCTCGCTAAAATGCCGCTTGCCATACCCCAGAAATAGCCGTGTCCATTGAGTCGCCACCAATACCACTTGAGGACATTGGCCACGGTATATCCGCCCCAGAGGCCGGACACCAACCACTGCAAAACGCTGTTGATACTGGTGACAAACAGGCCGATCCCGGTACTGATCACGACGACCAACACGGACACCAGGTAGCTGGCCTTGATCAGGGTGCGATCCGAGGCTTGTGGATTGAAATACCGTTTATAGATGTCGTTGACTACATAGGCCGGTGCCGCATTCACCGTCGAGGCGAAGGTGGACATAAAGGCGGCGAGGAGCCCGGCAAGGAGTAGGCCTAACAGGCCGACGGGGACAAACTCCAGCATGGCGCTGGGCAGGACATTCTCAAAGTCGAGCTTGCCGCCGTTGATCAGATCCAGTCGGTCATAGTGAACCACGGCGAGCACCGCAAAACCGGCGATCATAAAATACCGAATGGGCATGAGTGCCACCGACACAAAGCCGCTCATCAGTGCCCCCTCTTTGGGGCTCTTGGTGGCGAGGATCTTCTGCATGTCATAGTTCGGTGCCGGCCCGGCCGCACTGACCAGGACGCCCTTAAACAGCATCATCATGACGAAGATCCCGAACAATGAATAGCCGTCGCTGTTGACCTTGGCCACGGCTTCGGGGATATGGCTGGCCCAGTCAATGGCCAACTCCCAGCTAATGCTGGGATCGGTCCACCCCGCTGGGACGGCGGCATGCAGGGTTTCCTGTGGCACCGACACCATGGCGATGATCCCGATGGTCAAAGCCGCAACGGTCATGATGGCGAACTGTAAAATGTCGGTCCAGACGATGCTGTACATGCCGCCGAGGATCACATAAAAGGTGGCTATGGACGTAAAGAAGATCCCATAAAAGTGCGGGACATACTGAGGCGCCACGGTAAAGGGAAGGTAGGGGCTGATGGACTCGAACGGAATGAAGATCTCCATGAATTTGCCGACGCCGATAAAGCCGTAGGCGAGAAAGCCTAAGACGGAGATCAGCGCAAAAACCACCACCACCAGATGGGACATCTGCGCTCCGCGCTCAAAGCCAAAACGGGTTCCGATCCACTCGGCACCGGTTAACACATTGGAGCGGCGTAACCAGAGTGACAGAAACACCATCAAAAAGACCTGGTTGAATACCGGCCAGAGCCAAGGGATCCAGATACTTTTCAGTCCGTAGAGGAAACACAGTGCCACCAGCCACATGGTGCCGGAGATATCGAACATGCCCGACGCATTGGATAGCCCCAGCATGTACCACGGCAATTGCTTGCCACCTTGAAAGTAACTCTTGAGGTTCTTGCTGGCCCGTTTCTTCATGGCCAGCCCGATCCCGATGGTGGTTAACAAATAGAGCAGCACGATGGCGCTATCGATCCAGGTCAGATGCATCATGTCTCCTTGTCGATATGTGTTTTGATGGGGCTGTTGCTTCAAGCAACCGGCCAATTGTCGAAGTTGGTGTAGAGCGCGCGATCGGAGTCAGCACAGGGTTGTGGCTGCCGTATTGATAAAATGATGGGTTAGCGTTGGCGGCGATGCATTGGGGGGCGGCTAGTCCGCGTTGGAGAGCCGTGGCTATGCGCTGTGCACCTACTAGGGCGAGGGTACGAATGACGCCATAGGACAAGTGGTGCGCCGAGGTTTGCCACCAGTCGCATGGCATCGTGTTGCATTGACGCAGGGTTAGCAGTCGACTTGACCGGCGCGGAGGTGGGCAATTGCCAACTTGGCCACCGCTGCTTGCGACAGCAATGATCGTGAGGCGGGGCGGGCACTCATTTTGTGGTTCCACGTTGCACTCCTTGCATTGTGGTCGCCAAGATCCGAGCTGTGCTATAGACAGCGGGATCGTTGCTGCAGTGATTGTTTTCTATCTATAGCGTCATTGGTTTTCACCAAAAATGACGTCACATCGTTCTAGTATGGCCGCTTGGGATCGAGGATGAGAAGATCAGGACTGTTTTTTCTTTAGCCAGTCAGTTATGTGGGTCGTTACCCTCTTCCGGCTTTTACGATATTCTGCTCGAATAACGATAATTTATAGAGGTCACCCGTGTTGTTGTTGAACACAGTCTTTTGTATGAAAGGGCGCGACAATCGCGTTCGACACGCCGCCGTTCATGCCGCGCTATTGTTGGCACTGATGGTGCTGGCGGGTTTGTTTTATGGGTTGGCTATCAGTGCTGCGGTCGTCAGCATTGCGGCTTGCGTCGCGACTGTGATCAGCTTTGCAACCAGCCGTCGCCGGTTGCGCGATGCCGGACGCCCACTGTCATGGGCGGCGGCGGTTGGCTCGGGCTGGCTGTTGTTTGCCCTTGTCCATGGGGTTTGGGCTGGCGCGGGATGGAGTTGGTGGCTGTTACTGCTGCCCATCGGCGGTGCAGTGGTACTCGCGGTGTTGCCTGAGCATCAAGGACGCGCGACGCTGATGCGAACCTGGGGGTATGCGGGCCCGCAGACCGATTCGCTCCAGACGACGGCGAACATGATGGCACAACCTCGGGTCGAGCCATCCATCGATGGCGAGACGACGGCGCAGCCGATCCCGAGCGAGGTCCCACACGCGCCACACGATTGGGATGCACCGGTCGCGTCCACTTGGTCTTGGTCATTGCCGCAGATGGATCTTCACGCACTGTGGCAGCGGCTGCGGCCCTATTGGCGTCATCTGGCAGCGGGCGCGGCGGGTTTGGTGATGGTATTTGTCGCGATCGTCGGGTTACGACAACCGGCGCAGCCGCTGCCGAGCGATGTTGAGGTTGCACAGACGACGGTATCCGAGCCGAGTTTTGACCATCAGGTTGATATGCCAGACAGCTATCAACTGCAGTTGCTGAATGATGGCGTGATCGTACGTTGGCCGGGCAGCGCCAACGCCCAAGGGGAGATCTGGTCGTTGTTGACGGCGCAGGGAGATCGCAGTTGTCAGGTTGCCCGCTTTAATAATGGGACGGAGTATCGTCCGGTGAAGGTCGAAGTGTGGGGCGATGACGTTTATTACGCCTATCTGTCACCCCTAGATACCGCAGCCTTTATCTATGATGTGGCGATGCGTGGCAACTTCAAGTTGTGCGGCTACGACTTCAGTTTGCGTGGCAGTATGGACACCTTGCGGGCAGATCCCGCCTTCGCGCTCTACACCCGTCAGCGCTAACAACGGCAGCCCCATCAGCGCTGTACTGTCCACGCGACGCTCAGGTCCTGAGCGCCCATTCAGAACACCCCACAGCTAGATGGCTGTGACACAATTCGAAGCGATGATCGGATGATGTCGTCGTTTGATGAAGCTCCGTGGCTCTCTGAGTCACGGAGCTTTTTTATGGGCCCTGCGGCAACGCCTAATCGGGATAAATCCGGTCATTTGTTTGGCAGTTTTGCCCCGGTTCTCTATGTTTGTCTATTCATCGTCAATCCATGGCTTTGCCTGCGGTAACGGCAGGATGACCCTGAGGGACGGGCCCCGAGCGGACCCAAATTTGGGAGTATAACGGCCTATGACCATCGCCATCGTGCTGGTGCTGATCCTGCTTCTGTCCATCGCCTTTCATTTCTCCGGGCCCTGGGTATTGCCAGAGCTCGCCTCCAATTGGTCGGATATTGATCTCACCATCGGGATCACCTTAGTGGTGACCGGACTGGTGTTTATCGCGGTGATCCTGTTTACCGCCTATGCGGTATTTCGCTTTCGCTACCGGGCGGATCGCACCGCGGACTATGAGCCTGAAAACAAAAAGCTGGAGTTGTGGTTAACCGGGTTAACCACAGTGGGGATCGTGGCGATGTTGGCGCCGGGCCTGGCGGTCTACTCTGACATCGTGACCGTGCCTGACGACGCTATGGAGATCGAGGTGTTGGCCAAGCAGTGGAGCTGGGCGTTTCGCTATGCTGGCGAAGACGGTGAGCTTGGCCGTTCTGACATCAATCTGATCAACCAAACTAATCCCTTTGGGCTCGATCCCAAGGATCCCGCCGCGCAGGATGATCGCCTGGTCAACGCCAATGAGTTTCGGCTGCCGTTGGATCAACCGGTCAATGTCAATTTGCGCTCGATTGACGTGCTGCACGACTTCTACATTCCCCAGATCCGCAACAAGATGGATGCGGTGCCTGGGATCGTCTCCTCGCTTTGGTTTACACCGACCAAGATCGGCCGGTTTGAGATCCTCTGTGCCGAGTATTGTGGTGTCGGCCATTACAACATGCGGGGTGCATTGTACGTCGCCAACACCGAGGCGTTTACGGATTGGCTAGAGCAGCAGCCGACCTTTGCGGCGTCGCAAGCGGCGTCGAATGACAGCGCGCTCAGTCCAGCGGCACAGCGCGGCGAGATCCTATCGGTTGAGCAGGGCTGTCTGGCCTGCCACGGCTTTGACACCAGTCCACTGGGACCAAGCTGGCTGGGCTTATATGGGCGCACTGAAGAGATGGACGATGGCAGTGAGGTGCTGGTTGATGACGTGTATCTTGCGGTCGCCATTCGCGAGCCGGCAGCTCAGATAGTGGACGGTTATGGCAACGTGATGCCCCCCTATGAGCTGAGTGATGAGCAGATCAGCGAGATCATCGCCTACATCAAAGAAGCGGGGGGGATCAGCCCGGCATTGAGCTCCCAGTGGGATGAGCCTGAGCCGCCTCCTCAGGCTGAGCTTGAGCCAGCCCCAACGCCATCCCCCGGTCCAGCGGCGCCGTTAGATGGGGCGACGTTGGCTTCGGCCAAAGGGTGTCGGGCCTGCCACAGCACGGCGCAGCAAACGATGATAGGTCCCGCTTGGGGCGGACTTGCTGGCAGCACGCGTACCTTGGAGGGTGGTGGATCGGTGATCGCCAATCGTCACTATCTGCGCCGCGCCATCGTCGCCCCGGCTGAACAAGTGGTTGCTGGGTATCCGCCGGTGATGCCGGCTGTGCCATTGACGGATGAGGAGATCGAGGCCTTGGTGCAATATCTGATCGATCTGGGAGAGCAGCCATGAGCAGTCTGGATATCGAAGCAAACCGGAACAACGAGCCCGGCGATCGCAGCGAAACCGAACCGCATCAAGATCATCCGCCGCTGGGCTTCTGGCAAACCTATGTGTTCAGCCAAGATCATAAGACCATCGCGGTACAGTACACGCTAACGGCCATCGCGGTTGGCTTAGTCGCCTTGGTCCTATCGGGCGTGATGCGGTTGCAGTTAGGGTTTCCCGATAGCTTTGATCTGATCGATCCCAGCGAGTACTACCAAGCGGTGACCATGCACGGCATGATCATGGTGGTCTATCTGCTCACCGCGCTGTTTCTCGGTGGGTTCGGCAATTATCTGATCCCCCTGATGGTTGGGGCGCGGGATATGGTATTCCCGTTTCTTAACATGCTCAGCTACTGGTTCTACTTTCTCGCGGTGGTGGTGTTAATGGCGAGTTTCTTCGTCACCGGTGGCCCATCGGGGGCGGGCTGGACACTGTATCCGCCTCAGTCGATTTTGCCAGGGACACCTGGGGTGGATGGCGGCATCGTGCTGATGTTGGTCTCGCTGGCGATCTTCATCGTGGCGGCCACCATGGGTGGCCTGAACTACGTCACCACTGTGCTACAGGCGCGCACGCGCGGCATGACCTTGATGCGGATGCCCTTGTCGATCTGGGGGATCTTCACCGCAACGGTACTTGCATTACTGGCGTTCCCGGCGTTGTTTGTCTCAGCGGTGATGATGCTGTTCGATAAGTTGCTGGGCACCAGTTTCTTTATGCCGGAGATCATCTCTCTGGGTCAAAATCTGGACTACGGCGGGGGCAGTCCGGTGTTGTTCCAGCACCTGTTCTGGTTCTTTGGCCATCCCGAGGTGTATATCGTCGCGTTGCCCGCCTTTGGGATCGTGTCCGATCTCATCAGTATCCACGCCCGCAAAAACATCTTTGGTTATCGTCAGATGGTCTGGGCCATTGTCGGCATTGGCGGCTTGAGCTTTGTGGTGTGGGCGCACCATATGTACGTCTCTGGCATGAATCCCTATTTTGGCTTTTTCTTTGCCGCGTCGACCTTGATCATCGCCGTGCCGACCGCCATCAAGGTGTACAACTGGGTGTTGACGCTGTGGCGGGGCAACATTCGCTTGAACGTACCCATGCTGTTTTCATTGGCGTTTATCCTCACCTTTGTTTTCGGTGGCATGACGGGCTTGTTCTTAGGCAATGTGGTAGTGGATCTGCCGCTGTCCGACACCTACTTTGTGGTGGCGCACTTCCATATGGTGATGGGGGTGGCGCCTATCTTGGTGATCTTCGGCGCGATCTATCACTGGTATCCTAAGATCACCGGCCGGATGCTCAATGACATCATCGGCAAGCTGCACTTCTGGATCACCTTCCTTGGTACCTGGTCGATCTTCTTCACCATGCACTATCTGGGCGTGCTGGGCGTGCCACGGCGCTACTACGCCTACGACAATTACGACTTTATCCCACCGGAAGCGGTGACCCTCAACGCCTTTATCACGGTGTTGGCCTTGATCGTCGGGATCGCCCAACTGCTGTTCCTGTTTAACTTGGGCTGGAGCTATTTCCGTGGCAAGGCCTCAGGGCCGAACCCGTGGCAAGCCACCAGCCTGGAGTGGTCAACCCCCCAGACGCCGCCAGGGCATGGCAACTGGGGCCCGACTCTACCTGTGGTGCACCGCTGGGCGTACGACTACAGCGTGCCGGGGGCAGAGCAGGACTTTGTGATGCAAACCAGCGACTGGCAGGCACCCACGCAGGAGGACTCGGCATGAAGGCGGTACAGACCCTGGCGCAAAAGCCGTGGCAAGCGGGCGTGGTCGATGCGCCGCCCTCGGCATTCAATCGGTTTGATGCAATGCGCACCGGCCTGAAGTTTATGATCGCGGTGATCACCTCCATGTTCATGCTCTTTATGGTGGCAATGGTGATGCGGAGCCAGTTGGGCGACTGGCAACCGCTGACTGAGCAGCCCTGGCAGCCGCTGTTTGAGACCAGCAGGATCTGGCAAAACACTTGGTGGTTGTTGGCCAGCAGCCTGTTGATGCAAGGGGCGTATTGGAGCTGCACGCGCGGCGCGCTGTTAGCCCGAGGCCTGTTGCTGGCGGGCGCATTCACTGCGGTGGCGTTTCTGTTTGGTCAATATCAACTTTGGCAAGATTTTGTCGTGCGCGGGCTGGGCGTTCAAAGCTCAGTGGCGGTGAGTTTTTTCTATCTGCTAACCGGTCTGCACGCGCTGCATCTGTTGGTGGGGTTGTTGTTTTGGCCCCGCAGTGCGCGGGCGCTGTGGCACGGCCAACCTCAGGTGGCGCGTCAGCATCTCTCGCTGCTGTTGATGTACTGGCACTTCCTGATGCTGCTTTGGCTGGTGTTGTTTGCGCTGTTAACCAGCACGCCGGCGACCTATAAGGCGTTGGCGGCGTTGTGCGGTGTCGATGTGACCCCCTAAACGCATGATGGAGTCACCTAAGGAGACTCATTATGAGTGACATGAGTGACATGAGTGACATGAGTGACAAAGGCCCGGACAACGCCGGATGGTCCGGCGTGGTCGAAGATTGGTCGCATGATCGGGAGATCTTTAAGGTGTCCTGGGGCAAGGCGATGATGTGGATCTTCCTGCTCAGCGACACCTTCGTGTTTGGTACCTTCTTGGTGGGCTACATGACGGTGCGGATCTCCGCGGTCGAGGCATGGCCACTAACCTCGGAGGTGTTTGCTTTGACGGTGGCCGGCCATCACATACCGCTGCTGCTGATCGCCATCATGACCTTCATCCTGATCACCTCCAGCGGCACCATGGCGCTGGCGGTCAATTACGGCTACCGGCGTAACCGCAAAGTGGCCGCAAGGTTGATGCTGGTGACCGCCATCTTAGGCGCCAGCTTTGTCGGCATGCAGGCGATCGAGTGGACCAAGTTAATCGAGGAAGGGGTGCGCCCCTGGGCCAACCCGATGGGGGCCTCACAGTTTGGCTCGGCGTTTTTTATGATCACCGGCTTTCACGGCCTACACGTGACGATCGGCGTTTTGATGCTGCTGATCTACGCCCGTAAGGTGGCGCGGGGTGACTATGAAAAGCGGGGGGATTACGGCATCGTCGAGATCGTCGGTCTGTACTGGCACTTTGTCGATCTGGTCTGGGTGTTTATCTTCGCGTTCTTTTACCTTTGGTAAGGAGGGTTGTTATGGCACAGGCACAACAACACCCGCTTGGGATCTACTTTAAGATCTGGACGCTGCTGTTTGTCCTGAGCGCCATGTCCTATATGGTGGATTACATGCAGGTGCAAGGCGCGCTGCGCTGGAGCCTGATCCTGATCTTTATGGTGCTCAAAGCGGGATTGATCCTCGCGGTGTTCATGCACATGATGTGGGAGCGGTTGGCGCTGATCTACGCGATCGTATTGCCGCCACTGGTGATATTGGTGCTGGTGATGATGATGGCCCTGGAAGGGGAATACACCTTTTTAAACCGGTTGGCGCATTTTGTCAGCGGGGCGAGCTGAAGCGACGGCACGCGAATGAAGCTCCCAGCATGGGGGCTTTTTTAGGCTGTGTCTGAGTTAACTGTTGGTCTATTTTTTGTTTTTTATCTCAACCTGCCGTATCGACCTCACCCACTAAGTCGCGTTGGCGACGGCAAGCCATCTTTGTGAAGGCATGGGGGGCGAGCCCCTCTGCACTCCCCTTACCGCTGCGTTTCGCTGTCCCCTCGCTTATGGTGCGCTTCAACAGACACGCTGTAAGTCGCCATTTTTCAACGACAAAAGCGGCCAGCCGCTTTCAAAAAGGGCTCCGTCCAGCTCCCGGTCTGCCTCCACGCACCAACGCTCGGCGCTGCACTAGGCGGCCTAAATGCCGTGTTAACCTCGAACTTCACCGTAGAGCTTCAACAATTACTTAAGACACAGCCCTTTTTTATTATCGGGATGGTGAGGGCAGCACGATGAGTTGTGTTTTGGGGGGAGGCGAGGGTGTCAGTCAGAGCGGCGGCGCTTGACCCACCAGTGTTGAATGCGAACCGTGGTTGGCCAGGCGCCTTCGCTGGTTCCCTGTTCGCTGAGCATCGGGTGTTGCGCCATGATGCTCAGCAGGGCGGCCACTTGCTGAGGCTCGACGTCGATAAGCAGCAGGTGCTGACCGCGCTCGATGTCTTTGTGGAAGCGTCCAAGCGCGTGATGGGGCGACTGCAGGCCGATCAATCCGCCCTCCCAGGTGCAAAACCCCAACACCATCAGCGCCAACATGCCAAACGGCAGCCAACTGCCGATCGCTTCTGGCCAGCCCGCGTAGGCCACGCCGATCAACACCGCGATGGCAAGTAATAGTCCGAGGGCCAAGCCACGCCAGAGATAGTGGGGCAGATCGTACAACCAAAATTCGGACAGGGGCAGTAAGCGGAAGCGGGCAGCCAGACTGGGTTTCTGGCTGAGGACGTGGATCTGAGCCGGAGACAAGCCCGAGCGTTCGAGCTGGCGCTCGATCAGCTCCAGCTCCCAAAGGCTGTTGCTTAAGTAATAGTGCCGTACCATACGAATACCCCGTTCCGGTATTTGCAATGAGTGCACAAGCTCCAACTTCCGGTGTTAACCGACTAACCCACTCAGGAATAAATTCCATTGAGTATAACCCAATCAGGCCAAGTCGTAGGCGGGGCGCTACGCTTTGAGCTGGTTCAGTGAGCTGACAAAATCGGCCAGTTGTTCGGTGCGGTAGCACGCCTGGTGTTCGTCGAGATCGTCGCGATTGACCAGAACGGTGCGCATGCCCATTTGCTGTGCCGTGGTCAGGTTGGACGGCTGATCGTCGAACATCACGGCGTTACGGGACTCAAAACCGAAGTGATCGCAGATGGTTTGATAGGCGTGCGGGTGCGGCTTCATCTTGTAATCGGTCTGCTCAACGCTGAACACGCCATCAAAGCAGTGCGCCAGACCCAGGTGCTCGAGCAGGCGCTCGGCGTACGGCCGGGGCGAATTGGTAAAGACAAAGCGTTGCTTGCCGTTATCCAGCAGCGCTTGAGCCAGGGAAGGGGCCTGCGCGACGTGGGTCAGATCCACATTGTGGGCGTAGAAGGAGAGGGCATCGAGATCGATCTGCGGGTGATGCAACTGCATCCCACGCAGGGTGCCACCGTATTTCAGGTAGTATTTGGTGCACAGCGCATCGGCATCCTGTGGTGACAATTGCAGCGCATCGGAGATGTAATCTCGAAAACGCAGGATGATCTGCTCGATGATCTGGCTTTCAGGGCGATAGAGGGTGTTGTCGAGATCAAACAGGTAGATGTCGCGTTCTAGCAATGGGGTCACAGGTCAAACTCCGGTACGGCGGGCGGAGAAGGATATCAGTGCCCCCGCAGTGGCGCAAACCAGGTGCGACAACCGATGGACTTGGCTCACGCTCTGTCGCGTCTGCCTTGGCGCGCGCTATTGATAACGGCCTGATCCTGTTGATTATCTTTGTTGCGGAACTTTGCTTACGCCAATAAGGACAAAGCAAGGCATGCCAACAAAGGAATGGATGGCCAGATGCATAAGCGTGTTCAGCTGAGATCACTGTTCTTGGCGCTCCTAGGCCATATCGTGCTGCTCTGGGCCATCAGCCAATGGCGCACTGAGATCCCGCTGGCGCGTCCCGATGTTCCAGCGTTAGAGAGTTACCTTTATCTCCCACCGGCCGCGGGAGTAGAGCAGGCGAAAGCGCTACCGCTCACGTCTGACGCGGTTGAGCGGTTGGCGCCCGCGCCCGCTAACAATGAGGCAGATGAGGCGCCGGTTGTCCCCGATGAGCGTGGGGAGCGCATGGCGCGGCCAAGGCCACAGGAACCCCAGCGGATGAATGCGGAGCGCCCGGCAGCGGCTGAGTCGGCGCGGCCGGCTCAATCAACGGCGACCAGTCAACCGGCGCAAACGCAACGCGCGCGCGGTCCGATCCCCTCCCCACAGCAATTGGCACGCGGCTACCTCTCCGCTCAGCCCTTTGTTCGGCCAAAGCGCGGGCCGATCGACCGGGCTCCACTGACGAGCGCCGAGCGCGCCGCCTTGATCGATCCCCATGGCTCCAATCGCGCCATCGAATGGCAGCAGCGGCTCGCCAACGGCAACCGCTTGAGCCAAGTCAAAGGCAACTGTTCTGAAGTGGGCGACGATCCGTTGGACAAGGCGCAAAATGGCTATCAGGTTTGGGTGCCGTCGAGTGGCTGCGCGTTACGTCAGCGCCAGGCCGCTCTGCGCGACTATTGGCCCAAGCGCTGATGTTACGGCCGCGTCATTTTTGTTGCGTCGATAGCGGCGCTATTGTGATGGGACGGACTTGTTGTCTATACTGCCCGGGTCTTGTCGGAGTGCCTAAATGCCTGATTATCAGTGCTGCAGGCTGAGATCGCGAAAGCGGGATCCGTGGAACCTGAACCGGCTAATACCGGCGTAGGAAAACAAGCAACGCCCCCGAACTCAGTGTGAGATCGGACTCCATCCCCACTCGGGGGCGCAGAATTTGTTCGCCAACAGGCTCACGTCCGACAGGCAATTTCCCAATGGATTATCCGGAGATTGTTATGTCGAGCACCGAAACACCGCAGGCCATTGCCCCTGCACGTAAGCATGGCCGCGTAAACCCAAGAGAGGTGCGCGCCGAGGCCCAGCAATACCTGGACAACCTCAAAGGCCACCCCTTTCCCAATTCTGAAAAATTGTACCTGACTGGCTCTCGCGATGATCTTCGCGTCGGCATGCGGGAAATTCACCTGGCGCCCTCCGTGATAGGCGGCGATAAAGACAATCCCATCACCCGGGATAACGAGTCCATTCCCGTGTATGACACCGCCGGCCCCTACAGCGACGCGGCCAGCGAGCTGGATGTGCGCAAGGGCCTGCCGCCCCTGCGCCGTGACTGGGTGCTGGAGCGGGATGATACCGAGGAACTGCCGGGCGTCAGCTCCCACTTTACCCAGCAGCGTCTGGCCGATGGCGGCTTCGATCACCTGCGTTTCGACCACCTGCCCAAGCCCCGCCGGGCCAAGCCGGGTAACAACGTTTCCCAACTGCACTACGCCCGCGCCGGTATTGTTACCCCGGAGATGGAGTACGTCGCCATTCGGGAAAACCTGGGGCGGGATCGGGTGCGCAATGAGATCCTGAAAAAGGCCCATCCGGGGCAAAACTTCGGGGCCAACCTGCCCGAGGCCATCACGCCGGAATTTGTCCGCGACGAGATCGCCCGGGGCCGAGCCATTATTCCGGCCAATATCAACCACCCGGAAGCGGAGCCGATGATCATCGGCCGTAATTTCCTGGTGAAGGTCAACGCCAACATCGGCAACTCCTCCGTCAGCTCCTCCATCGAAGAGGAAGTGGAGAAGCTGGTGTGGTCCTGCCGCTGGGGCGCCGATACCGTGATGGATTTGTCCACCGGCCGGCATATCCACGAGACCCGCGAGTGGATCATCCGTAACTCGCCGGTGCCCATCGGTACCGTGCCCATCTACCAGGCGCTGGAGAAGGTCAACGGCGTCGCCGAAGATCTCACCTGGGAAGTGTTCCGCGACACCCTGATCGAGCAGGCCGAGCAGGGGGTGGATTACTTCACCATCCACGCCGGTGTGCTGCTGCGTTATGTGCCCATGACCGCCAACCGGGTGGTGGGCATGGTGTCCCGTGGTGGCTCCATCATGGCCAAGTGGTGCTTGTTCCACCACAAGGAAAACTTCCTCTATGAGCACTTCGAGGAGATCTGTCAGATCTGCGCCCAGTACGATGTCTCCCTGTCGCTGGGCGATGGCATGCGTCCCGGCGGCATTGTTGACGCCAACGATCGCGCCCAGTTCGCCGAGCTGGAGACCCTGGGTGAGTTGACCAAGGTGGCCTGGCAGTACGATGTGCAAACCATCATCGAAGGCCCGGGCCATGTGCCGATGCACCTGGTGAAGATCAACATGGAGAAGCAGCTTGCCGACTGCATGGAAGCGCCGTTTTATACCCTAGGGCCGCAGATCACCGATGTGGCACCGGGTTACGATCACTTCACTTCCGGCATTGGCGCGGCGATGATCGGCTGGTATGGCTGCGCCATGCTCTGTTATGTGACGCCCAAGGAGCACCTGGGCTTGCCGGACAAGCAAGACGTGAAAGAGGGCCTGATCGCCTATAAGATCGCCGCCCACGCCGCCGACGTGGCCAAGGGCCATCCGGGTGCGCAGATCCGCGATAACGCCCTCTCTCTGGCCCGCTTCGAATTCCGCTGGGACGATCAGTTCAACCTGTCGCTGGATCCGGAAACCGCCAAGGCCTATCACGACGCGACCCTGCCGCAAGAAAGCGCCAAGGTGGCCCACTTCTGCTCCATGTGTGGTCCTAAGTTCTGCTCGATGAAGATCACCCAGGAGGTACGCGATTATGCTGCGGCCAATCCTGAGTGTTTGATCGAGGTGGAGGACGTCACCGACGGCCCTGCCAGCGAGCGGGTGGCCGAAGCCGGCATGGCTGCCAAGGCCAAGGAGTTCCGTGACAGCGGCGCCCAGCTCTACGCCGAGGTGAGCAGCACGGAGGAGGGCGTATGAGCCAAGTAGCAACGGCAAAGCGGCCCATTGTCTGGACCATCGCCGGCTCCGACTCCGGCGGCGGCGCCGGCATTCAGGCTGACTTGCTCACGATCCAGGATCTGGGTGGTCACGGCTGCAGCGTGATCACCGCCTTGACCGCGCAAAGCTCGGTGGCGGTGGATCACGTCGAGCCCGTCTCGGATATCGGCTTTATTGCCCAGCTCGATACCCTGTGGGCCGATCTGAAACCCAGCGCGATCAAGATCGGCCTGCTGACCGGTCCGGCTCAGGCGACATTGCTGGCGGACTGGTTTGCCGCCGGCGCTGCACAAGGGCAAGGCGCGCTGCCGCCCATCGTGCTGGATCCCGTGCTCGTGGCCAGCTCCGGCGCCATGTTAAATACGGTGGAGGCGTCGGATCAATTTGACGCCCTGCTGCCTTATGTCGATCTGATCACCCCCAACGGCGATGAGCTGGCGGCACTGACCGGTGTGGTGATCGACTCGCCCGGGGCGGTGGTCCAGGCCTGTGAGCAGTTGTTAGCACGGGGTGCCCGCGCGGTGCTGGCCAAGGGCGGCCACCTGTTTGTCCAAGGCGAGCATCGCCACGGCGACAAGGACGCACCACGTTGTGTCGATCTGCTCTACAGCGCCGAGCGCAAGGCGCTGTTTGACGGCCCCCGCATTGCGACCCACAACACCCATGGTAGCGGTTGTACCCTGTCGTCGGCTTTGGCCACGGTGCTGGCTCAGGACTATGTGCTCGAAGATGCGCTGTGCGTGGTGCGGGCTTACCTGCATAACGGTCTGGTCGCGTCGCAGCAATACGGTGATGGGCCGGGCCCACTGGCCCGTACCGGCTGGCCGACGCAATTGGAAAGCTTTCCCCGCATTCCCTTGCCGGGCAGCGCTTTACGCCGGGCCTATGGGTTAGACGCTCCATTGCTGACCGATCGTGATGCCTACATACCTTCGGGGGGAACAGAGCAGAGCAACACCGCAATCCCATTCGCCGACTGCGATGTGGCGGCGTTGGGCGTTTATCCTGTTGTCGACAGTGTCGATTGGGTCGAGCAGCTGTTAACGCTGGGAGTGAAAACCCTGCAGCTGCGGATCAAGGACAAGTCGGCGGATGAGGTGGAGCAAGACATTGCCCGCGCCATCGCATTGGGTCATGCCTTCGAGGCGCGCCTCTTTATTAACGATTATTGGCAGTTGGCCATCAAGCACGGTGCCTACGGCGTGCATCTCGGGCAGGAGGACATGGCCGTGGCTGATCTGGCCGCCATCCAGCGCGCGGGCCTCAAGCTCGGTCTCTCCACACATGGCTATTATGAGATCCTGCGTGCCCACGCCCTGCAGCCCAGTTATATCGCCATGGGCCACATCTTCCCGACGCCGACTAAGGCCATGCCCTCGGCGCCCCAAGGCTTGGAACGACTCAGCAAGTATGTCGCCCTGGTCCAGCCCCACCGGCCGGCGGTGGCGATCGGCGGGATAGACATTCCCCGAGCGTTCGAGGTGGCCAAGAGTGGCGTCGGCAGCATCGCCGTGGTGCGGGCCGTGACCCAAGCGGACGATATCGGCGCCGCGCTGACGGCACTGCAGCAGGCCTTTGACTCGGCGCCAACCCTGCCGACCCAGACGCTGAGTCCGGAGTGTACGGCCCATGCTTAACGATGAAGCGTACCTGCGTTTCGGTCGCCAGCTCCTGCTGCCTGAATGGGGTGAGGCAGGACAGCAGCGTCTCGCCGACAAACGAGTGTTGGTGATCGGCCTGGGTGGATTGGGTTGCCCCGCGCTGCAGTATCTCGCCGGTGCTGGTATTGGCGCTGGCGAGCGTGGCGCGCTGGTGCTGATGGATGGCGATCGGATCTCCCTGTCCAATCTGCCCCGGCAGACGCTCTACCGCGCCGATCAGATCGGCCAGAGTAAGGCCCAGGCGGCCAAAGCCTGGGCCAAGCAGCACAATCCCGGGATCCGGGTGGAAGCGCTGGCCCAGATGGCCAGTGCCGAGGGGTTACCAAAGCGTCTAGCGGGGATCGATCTGGTACTCGACTGCACCGACAACCTCGCCAGTCGTCATGCCATCAATCGCGCCTGTGTTCGAGCGGGCGTGCCGCTGATCAGCGGCGCCGCCATCGGCTGGCAGGGCCAGCTGATGGTGATCGAGCCCGGCGCAGTCGACGCCCCCTGCTTTGCCTGCTTCAGCGATCCCGCCGATTCGGCCGACGCCGCATCCTGCCGCGAGGCGGGCGTGGTTGGGCCCGTGGTCGGCGCGGTCGGCACCCTGCAGGCCCTGATGGCACTGCGACTGTTGCTGGGGCTGCCGCCGGAGCACAAGCTGCACCGTTTCGACGGACTGACTGTTCACTGGCAGGCTTTCAAGCTAGCCAAAGCCGACGACTGCCCCTTGTGTGGCAGCGCTGCAGAGGAAAGAGTATGAATATCACCTTAAATCAGGAACGCAAAACCGTGGCGGCAGTCACCGTCGGCCAACTGCTGGTCGAGATGGGCCAGGACAAGCCCGGCGTGGCTGTGGCGCGCAATGGTGCCGTGGTACGCCGCACGGCCTGGGCCGACACGGCCATCGCCGAGGGCGACACCCTCGATATCTTTTCCGTGATCGCAGGAGGGTAGGGACGACGTATGTTAACCATCGCCGACAAAACCTTTGATTCCCGCCTGTTAACCGGCACCGGCAAGTTTGCCAGTAATGCCTTGATGCAGGAAACTATCGCCGCCTCCGGCTCCCGCTTGGTGACCCTGGCGCTGAAGCGGGTTGATCTCTCCGGTGCCCAGGGGGATATCTTCACGCCCCTCAACGCACTGGGGGTGGATCTGCTGCCCAATACTTCGGGGGCCAAGACCGCCGAGGAGGCGATCTACGCTGCCAACCTGGCCCGTGAAGCACTGGGGACCAACTGGCTAAAACTGGAGATCCACCCGGATCCGCGCTATCTGCTGCCGGATCCTATTGAAACCCTCAAGGCGGCCGAGGCCCTGTGCGCCGACGGCTTTGTGGTGTTGCCCTATTGCCATGCCGATCCCGTGTTATGTAAGCGGCTGGAGGAGGTGGGCTGTGCCGCAGTGATGCCGCTGGGCGCGCCGATCGGCTCCAATCAGGGACTCAAGACCGAAGCGTTCCTTAAGATCATCATCGAGCAGGCCAGCGTACCCGTGGTGGTGGATGCGGGCATTGGCGCGCCATCCCACGCCGCCTGGGCGATGGAGCTGGGGGCCGATGCCGTACTGGTGAATACCGCCATGGCCGTGGCGGGCGATCCCATCGCCATGGGCCGGGCCTTTAAACAGGCAGTCGCAGCGGGGCGCACCGCCTACGAGTCGGGCCTAGGTCAGGTGCTCACTCAGGCCGAGGCCTCCAGTCCCTTAACAGGCTTTTTGGGATGAACGAGAGATGAGTTTTTACGAGCTTTGGCAGCAACAGGATTGGGACGATCTGGCGCTGCGCATCAATAGTAAGACGGCCGCCGATGTTCAGCGCGCGCTGTCAAAGTCCAAGCGGGATTGGCAGGACTTCCTAGCGCTGATCTCCCCGGCCGCCGACGGTTTCTTGGAGTCGATGGCGTCGGCGTCTCAGCGGCTGACCCGGCAGCGGTTTGGCAACAATATCGGCCTCTATGTGCCGCTGTACCTGTCCAACCTCTGTGCCAATGAGTGCGACTATTGCGGCTTTACCATGAGTAACCGCATCAAGCGCCACACCCTGGATGAGAATGAGCTGCAAGCCGAATTGTCGGCCATCAAAGCCATGGGGTTCGACAACATCCTGTTGGTCACCGGCGAGCATGAGCGCAAGGTCGGCATGGCATATTTCCGCCGTATGTTGCCCAGGGTTAAAGCCCAGTTCACCTACCTGCAGATGGAGGTGCAGCCGCTGGAGACCGCGCAATATGCCGAGCTCAAAGCCTTGGGTCTCGACGCGGTCATGGTGTATCAGGAAACCTACCACCCGCGCACCTATGCCAAGCACCACTTGCGTGGCAATAAAACCGATTTTCGCTATCGGCTGGAAACCCCGGATCGGCTGGGTCAGGCAGGCGTCGATAAGATCGGCATTGGCGCCCTGTTGGGGCTCGCCAACTGGCGGGTTGAAGCGGCTATGGTGGCGCTCCATCTCGACTATCTGCAGCGCACCTATTGGCGCAGCCGTTATTCCGTCTCTTTTCCGCGCATTCGTCCCTGTGCCAGCGAGGGGCAGGGTGCGATGCCGGGGGAGCGGGATCCGGTTTCGCCGGTGGGCGAGCGACAACTGTTGCAGTTGATCGCCGCACTGCGGTTGTTTGGCCCGGAGATCGATCTCTCCCTGTCGACCCGAGAATCCGAACACTTTCGAGACAACGTGTTCCCGCTTGGGATCACCACAGTCTCGGCTGCATCCAGCACCCGACCCGGCGGTTACGCCGAGCCCTCGGACGATCTGGAGCAGTTCTCCATCGACGATGACCGATCACCCCAATCCGTGGCCGGTGCCATCGCGGCCAGCGGACTGCAACCGGTGTGGAAGGACTGGGATCGGGCCTATTCGGGTTAAGACGGGATGAAAGTAGGCACATTGGTGGTGTTCGCCACCAAACGATCGGCCGGACTGAGGGTTCCCGCATGGCGTTGACCCGCCACATGGGTATAGATCTCCGTCGTGCGCAGATCACTGTGGCCCAACAGCGTTTGCACTGTACGAATGTCAGTACCATTTTGTAATAAATGGGTAGCAAAGGAGTGGCGAAAGGTATGGGCGGTGACGCGTTTCCGCGTGCCCGCTGCGATAACCGCTTGGCGAAGCCGCTTGGCATAGGCACTGCGATGTTTATGGTGGCGGCAACGATAGTCGTCATAGGGGTGAACACAGATCGTTGATGAGGGAAACAGGTATTGCCACGCAGGGCTGTTCAGGCTGTGCTGATATTTTCGATACAAGGCCGGTGGTACCGAACTTCGGCCTTCTCCTTTTGCTAAATCGGCCCTGTGCTGAGCTTCCACGTGCTCGATCTGAGATTGAATAGCTGCAATGGCACACTCAGGCAGAAGGGAGTAGCGATCCTTCTGATGTTTGCTGCGAAAAATAAAAAGAGAGCGACTCTCAATATCAATATCCTTGAGCCGAAGTCTGAGTGCTTCGCGGATCCGAAGACCACTTCCGTAAAGCAATGCAGTAATGAGCCAATATTCGCCGCTCAGGTGCGCCATTATTTGATTGACCTCGTGTGCTGACAGGACAGTAGGAAGATTCTTTGGCCGCTTTGCAAGGCCAAACTGCAATCCCTCAATGGGCTTGTCAATGACATGACGGTACATAAAGATCAGTGCGCACAACGCCTGATTCTGAGTCGAAGCGCTGACCTGTCGCACATTGGCAAGATAGTTCAAAAAGCCCTCTATCTCTGGGTTGCTTAGCTCAGAGGGATGGCGTAAGTTATTGAAGCGTATGAATTGTCTAACCCAGAAAAGGTAAGTTTTCTCTGTCTGTAATGCGTAGTGTCGTACCCGCAACGCTTCCCGAACTTGGCGGATAAAAGGACTGGCACTCATTTGTAACCTCGATCGTTAGCCATAACTGTATATAAATACAGTTATAGGTGAGAACCTGCGAAGATCAAGTGGCTAGGTGGAGACCGTGAGAGTGTTAATGCGCCGTGCCAACCGGAATTTGAATAATGTAACCCATATATATCAATTTCTTATGGGTTGGTGTTCGCTAACACTAATGGCGCGCTTTTAACGCTGTTCTCGCTTTCGCCAAGGTTCATAAGCGCCGATGGTGACATTTTGGTAAGCATTGTAGGCACTTAGCTACATTGTCTGGGTTTTAGAGCAGCGGGATAAATGGAAATTCCGCATAATATACTGTTATATTACTCGGACAGGTTCGGAGGGGGCAATGAAAGTTAAATATAGAATGTTCATTTTCTACGAGGCTCTACTAATGATCGTTCTTTTTGCTCTTTCACTGATTAAGTACCTGAAAGAAGGGCATGTTGAGGTCAGGGGGTTGTATACGCTTTTTTTGTTTTTCAGGTTGTTGCATTAATAGTCACTTTTCTATCTCATAGAAAGCTCAAACGTATAGATGAGTTGGAAGGGTGACTCGTTCATATAACAAGCCCAATCAGAAATGCGCACTGCGTGCGCGGGATCTCGCTACGCTCGTCCCCTGTTGGGAGCGTTGTACTTGCCGGGCAAGCCCGGGGAAGCTTTAAACACAAAGAATTCAGTTAGATAAATAACTTAATCTGGATGTTTATCCAGTATGATCTACAGTCTAGTTCATGACTGGATTAACACTAAA